>CAKUSI010000039.1 GCA_934678955.1 uncultured Austwickia sp.
CGGCGATCCCGATCAACGCGCCGCCGACCAGCTCGGCCACGATCGTGGCGAGCAGCACCCAGAGCGGCTGGTCGGAGTCGATGTGCGTGGCCGCCTGCGCGGATAGCGCGACCACGACGAGCACGACCGGCGCGTCGTTGAAGCCGGACTCTGCTTCCAGCATCCCCGTGAGGCGGCGCGGCAGCGGCACGGAGCGCAGCACCGAGAAGACCGCCGCGGCGTCGGTCGAGGCGAGGATGGCGCCGAGCAGCAGCGCGATCTCCCACTCGATGTGCAGCAGCCACCGGGCAGCGACCGCGACGACCAGGATCGACACCCCGACGCCGAGCGTGGACAGCACGGCCGCGGGCCAGATCGAGGGCTTGATGTCGTCCCAGTTGGTGGTCAGGCCGCCCTCGGCCAGGATCAGGGCCAGCGCCAGGTAGCCGAGGACCCGCGTGAAGGACATCGACTCGTACGGCAGCCCGTGCTGGGTCTCGCTGAAAACCAGCCCGATGAACAGGTAGAGGAGCAGCGACGGAAGGCCCGTGCGCATCGACAGGCGCACCGCGGCGGCCGCCACCACGACGACCGCGGAGCCGACGAGCAGCCAGATCCCCAGGTCCCAGATCGTGAACTGGCGCAGCGCTTCGATCACGGGGGCGCCCCGCCCGGCGCGCGGTGGAGCCCGACGTCTCGCCAGCCGCCGGTCGCGCTCGCGACCGCGTCGACGGCCTGGTCGTGGGGGAGGGTAGGCAGCTGAGCCGAGGGCTCCGCGTCGATGAGCGCGACGACGCGGGACTGCGGGTGCCGCCGTGCGAGCGCGCGGTCGTAGCTGCCGCCGCCCTGCCCCAACCGCGTGCCCGCACCGTCGACGGCCAGGGCCGGGACGACGATGAGCCGGGCTCGTCCGATCGTGTTCGGACCGAGCGGCGGTGTCTCCCCGTGCTCGCCGTGCTCGCTATGGTCGCGAGGGAGCCAGCGGATCCAGTCAAGGTCCTTGTCGGGCAGGAGAAGCGGGACCAGCACGGTGAGGCCGCGGGCCGCCAGTTCCTCGTGCAGCTCACGGGTGGGCGGCTCGCTGGGGAGGGATTCGTACGAGCACACCGGCGTACCGTCGTCCGCCGCGCGCGCGACCGCCGCCGCCGCACCCTCCAGGACCGCCCGCGCCAGCGCCCGCCCCTCGGCGAGCCGCGCCGGATCGTCGGCGGGCAGGGCGGCGCGGATGGCACGGGAGGCCCGGATCCCGGCCCGGAGGGCACGCTTCTGCGCGGCGATCGCCTCGACCGTGCCCCGGTGCATGCCCCATATCCTGCCGTCGGGATGGCCTCTCATGTCACGAGCCGTACGGATCCGCGAGCTGCGCATAAGGTGCCCCTATGGATGCGACCCGACACGTGACCGGCGACGCGCGGGAGACGGCCCGGTGATCAGCGTCGAACAACACCTCGAGCGGATCCTCGACACCGTCTCCCGGCTCCCTGCCAGCAGACGCAGCCTGCTGGACGCGCAGGGCTGCGTGCTGGCCGACGACGTCACGTCGCTGGCGGAGCTGCCGGGCTTCGACAACTCGGCGATGGACGGCTACGCGGTCTACGCCGCCGACACGGTGGGTGCGGCCGAGGGGTCTCCGGTGAGCCTCGACGTCGTGGGGGATATCGCCGCGGGGGACACCCGGCACCTCACGCTGCCGCCGGGGCGCGCCTACCGGATCATGACCGGCGCGCCGATCCCGGAGGGCTGCGACGGGATCGTGCCGGTCGAGCAGACCGACGGCGGGACCGATGTGGTCGCGCTCGTGGCGCCCGCCGTGCCCGGCAAGCACATCCGGCGTGCGGGGGAGGACGTGCTCGCGGGCCAGGTGGTGCTGCGCGGCGGCGAGCTGCTCGGCCCGCGCCAGCTGGCGCTGTTGGCCTCGGTCGGGCACGGCGAGGCCGTGGTCACGCCGCAGCCGCGCGTGGTGGTGCTCAGCACCGGCGACGAGCTGGTCGCGCCCGGCGTCGTACCCGGCCACGGTCAGGTCGTCGACAGCAACTCGCTCATGCTGACCGCCGCGGTGCGGGACGCCGGCGCGGTCCCGTACCTGGTCCGCGGCGTCAAGGACGACGTCGACGTGTTCATGGCGACGATGGAGCAGCAGCTCGTCCGGGCCGACGCGATCGTGACCAGCGGCGGGGTGTCGATGGGCGCGTACGACGTCGTTAAGGAGGGCCTGTCCCGCCTCGGCACGGTCGACTTCGTGAAGGTCGCGATGCAGCCGGGCAAGCCGCAGGGGTTCGGCACGCTGGGATCCGGGCGGGTCCCGATCTTCGCGCTGCCGGGCAACCCGGTGAGCGCCCTGGTGTCCTTCGAGGTGTTCGTGGCGCCGGCGCTGCGCGTGATGGCCGGCCGCCCAGCCCGCGGGGAGCAGCCGATCCGGGCGGCGTCGGAGACGGACTGGACCTCGTCGGCGGGGCGGACGCAGTTCGCGCGTGTGCGCCTGGGGCGGACCCCGACCCGCTACACATTCCGCCTCACCGGCGGCCAGGGAAGCCACATCCTTGGCGGCCTGTCGGACTCCAACGCGTTCGCGGTCGTGCCCGCCGACGTCACCCACGTGGCGGCCGGCGACGTCCTGAACTGCCTGCCGGTCGGCCCGGTCGACATGGTCGCCGACGAGGACGCGCCGGAGGGCCGATGACCTCTCCGTCGTCCGGCGGCACGGGCGGGCTGACCCATGTGCGCTCCGACGGCAGCGCCCACATGGTCGACGTGTCGGCCAAGGCGGTGACGTCCCGTGCGGCGAGCGCGAAGGGGCGGGTGCTGCTGTCGCCCGAGGCCGTGCGCGCGCTGCGCGGGGGCGAGGTGCCCAAGGGGGATGCGCTCGCGGTGGCCCGGATCGCCGGGTTGCAGGCGGCCAAGCGGACCCCGGACCTGATCCCGCTCGCACACCCGATCGCCGTCCACGCGGTCACCGTCGACCTGACGGTGCGGGACGAGGGGGTGGATATCGCCTCGACGGTGCGGACGGCTGACCGGACGGGCATCGAGATGGAGGCGCTCACCTGCGTCAGCGTCGCGGCGCTCGCGCTGGTGGACATGATCAAGGCCGTCGACAAGCATGCCCGGATCACCGACATCCGCGTGACGGCGAAATCCGGGGGACGCTCGGGGGACTGGGCCGAGGCCGCGGACGACGTGGAGGAGTGACCGTGAACCAGACAGTGAGCTTGACGGGGCGGCGCGCGGTCGTCGTGACGTGCTCGGACCGCGCGGCGCAGGGGGTCTACACGGATCGCAGCGGGCCGATCCTCGTCGACGGGCTGCGGGCCTGGGGACTCGACTGCGCCGAGCCGCAGGTCGTGCCGGACGGTCCCGCCGTGGGCGCGGCGATCAGCGCGGCCGTGGCGGAGGGGATCGACCTGGTGCTGACGACCGGCGGAACGGGGCTCGGTCCCCGTGACATGACCCCGGAGGTGACGGCGCTGCTCCTCGAACGCCAGGTGCCGGGCATCGCCGAGGCGATCCGGGCGGTCGGCGTCGCGGCAGGCATTTATACCGCAGTCCTGTCCCGAGGACTCGCCGGCGTCGCGGGCCGCACGCTGGTGGTGAACCTGCCCGGCTCCACCGGTGGGGTGAAGGACGGGCTCACGGCCCTCGAGCCCCTCCTGGGGCACGCGCTGGACCAGATCGCCGGCGGCGACCACGGGTAGGAACCGGTGACCAGAGGTAGGCGGCGGTGAGCCGACGCGGCGCGGGCGGTGCGTCGTGAGCCCTTCGCGTGGGCTGTGGCCCAGCCTGCTGCGGGTCCGTCGCCTCGACGGCGAGCCCGACGTGGTCCTGCGCGCCCTGCGCGGCCGCGACCGCGCCGAGTGGGAGGCGCTACGGCGGGCCAACGAGGACTGGCTCGCGCCGTGGGAGGCGACCGCGCCCGGGGATCCGTACGGGCTCGCGGTGCGGCGCCGCCGATTCGCGCAGCTGGTCCGCGCCTACGACCGGGAAGCCCAACGGGGGAGCCTGCAGCCGTTCTGCATCGAGGTGGGCGGAGCCATCGTCGGGCAGATGCACCTGAACGGGATCGAATGGGGTGCCGTCTGCAGCGGGAACGCCGGATATTGGGTGGCTCGCGAGGCCGCCGGGCGCGGGATCGCGACGACGGCGCTGGCCGCGCTGGTCGACCACGCGTTCCTCGGGCTGGGGCTGCACCGGGTGGCGGTCGACGTGCGCCCCGACAACGGGGCGAGTCTGGCGGTCGTGCGCCGGCTGGGGTTCCGGGAGGAGGGCGTCCGGCGCAGCTACATGCACATCGCGGGCGGGTGGCGTGACCTGGTGGCGTTCGCGTTGACGGTGGAAGATCTCGGGAGCGACTCGCTGGTCGCCCGCTGGAACGCTCGGGCGATCCGGGGGGAGCCGGTCGGATTGGTGCCCGACCGAGGGGACGTCGGCCTGGGCGACTCGGAGACCCGGAC
Organism: uncultured Austwickia sp.; assembly: GCA_934678955.1. Next base: position 4,428 of record CAKUSI010000039.1, read on the forward strand.
GGCCACCGGGGCGGACACCGGGGCAGACCCCGAACGGGCTCGCCTCGGTGCGACCGATCTGCGTGGCGGAGAACGACATTAATGTAGTTCGTCGAATGACACCGGTGTAACTCGATGGTCCGACACACCGGGGCAGGTCCATCGGTGCAGGCCAACGAGACCGTACCGTGACGTATGTGTCGCCCAGCAGCCTGATCTTCATCGTCGTCATCGCCATCTGGGCGACGTATTTCTCCATCTACGTGATGCGTCGCCGCGAGCAGCTCTCGACGGCCCGGTCGGTGGACCGGTTCTCGACGCATATGCGGATCCTGCAGCGTCGGTCCGTGAAGGCGGTCCCTCGCCCGCAGCCGATCACCTCGTCGGGCAACGCGCGCACGTCGATCCTGGCCGCTGGGGCCCGGCTGGAGTCCCGTGCCGCCGCCAACGGTCCCGACGCGTCGACCGCCCGGGCCCGGCTTGCCGCTCGTCGCAACGCCGGGTCGGCGTCCCCGGCGGGGCGGTCGTCAGAGGGCTTCTTCACCTCCTGGGCGGGTCGCCGGACCTGGGGCGCGGGCCATCCGGTGGTGACCGGAGCGGCACGCCTGGCCGACGGCGCCTCCCATGCCCTGGCCGACCTCGGCCGTCGAGGCCGCAGCGTCGGCCGCGCTCGCGCGTCCGCCGGCGGCGGCGCCGTCCGCCCGAACCGTACCTTCGCCGCCTGGGGCGCTCTGACGGGGCTCACCGGGCGCCAGCTCCGGGCCGTGGCGCTGCTGGTCGGCGTGGTGATCGCGCTGGTGACCTTCCCGCTGACCGTCCTCGGTCAGGTGGCCTGGGCCGTGCCCGCCATCGCTGCCGCGTTCGCGACCGGCCTTTTGGCCTGGCTGCGCGTCGACCGGCGGGCCGACGTGGCAGCCCGACGTCGCCGCCAGACGGCCGCTCTGATCGAGGTCGAGCGCATGGAGGCCGAGGACGACCGTCGCGCCGCCCTGACCGTCCAGGACGAGGCGCTTCGGACCGATCGCCCTCGTCCGATGAAGCAGGCTTCGTCGGCCGGAGGCGCCGTGGCCGACGTGGTGGCGCCGGGCATGACGTCCGGTCGCGCCGATGTGGCTGCCGAGGAGAACGGCGTCGTGCGGTCGCCCGGACGGCGCGCGGTCTCCTCCCGGGAGGTGCCGTTCGACGTCACGCTCTTCGATCCTGAGCCCCCGCATGCGCCCGCGACCGCGGCGCCCGCGTCCGGCGGCGGGTTGGTCGCTGGCGCGGAGACGTACGCGGCGGCCGAAGCCATGGCTTCGGCCGAGGGGTCGGCAACCGAGTACGACTCTGGTTTGGTGCCCTTGGAGGCGGCCTCGCGATGGGAGGTGGCGGCCGACGAGTTGCCGGCCGGGCTGGACCCGAGCGACCCGCTGGTGGCCGAGCGGTCCTGGGAGCCGGTGCCGGTGCCGCGCCCGACGTACGCCCTGAAGGCCCGGGCGCAGCGTCCCGTGTCCGCCCCGGAGGTTCCCGTGCCGATCGAGGTCGAGGACGACTTCGACGACGTCCTGTGGACCCCGTCCCAGAAGGTCGTCAACGGCTGAGATCTCCGCTGGCTCTAGCCTCGGCGGCCCGCCCGGCCGATTCGGGGCCAGGGCGGCGGGGTGCTATCGTTGGTCCCCGGCATGGGGCTGTAGCGCAGCTGGTAGCGCACCTCGTTCGCAACGAGGGGGTCAGGGGTTCGAGTCCCCTCAGCTCCACAAATGTGTTGGGAGGCGCCCGGAGGGTGCCTCCCAACACATTTCTTGTGTAGAGCGGATCGGACCCTTTAGGTGGACCCCCGCTGCGGTCGGCGAGCGGAGCGAGCCGGGCGCAGTAGGGGATCGAGTCCCCTCGGCTCCACATGCAGTAGGGGATCGGGTCCCCTCAGTTCCACATTGTCCAGTGCGGGCCGTCCGAAGGGTGGTCCGCACTTCACATGTGCGGGTGGAACGACGAGAACCTGGCTCGGTGGCTCGTCTCGACGGCGGGGACTCGCTTCGTCGATTCGGGCGGGGGCCGCTCGGCGTAGGCGCTGCTGTATGACGGTCCGGGCCGAGTTGGGTGGGTCAAGGTCGAGGAAGCGCGTCACGAGCGTCGTCAAGCGCTTCGGCCGCCGCCCGTGGCACAGTTGGACTATGTCACCCCTCAGCCCCTCGCTCGACGACACTCCGCCGCCGCCGGATTCGTGGCCCGGGGCCGCGGGTCGACGTTCGATCGCCCCCGAGGTGCCGTCCTGGCCGGGCGCTCCGGTCAGTCGGGACGCGCCCGGGGGAGGGTGGCCCGGGGCGAATGGCGGCGAGGCGGGAGGCGAGGCGGGAGCCGGATGGCCCGCGACATCACCTGCCGGAACGCGCGACACGCGGCCAGGCAAGCGGGTCCCCGGGGGAGTGGCCGCGATCCTCTTCCCGGCGCTCGTGGGCGTCGTGCTCCTCCTGCTCCTCGGCCTGTGGGCGAGTTTGGACGAGGCCAACCGGAGCGCCCAGGTCGCCGTCCTGGCGCTCGTGGTGCTGGGCGCGCTCGGCGCCCTGATCGTCTCCGCCTGGAGGCACCGCGGCTAGAGACGGAATGCTCAGGGGGGCTCCACCACCGCCGGGGCCCGCTCAGATCCAGCTCGGGAACCACATCCGCCACTGCCAGTGGCTGTATGGGATCACCTGCGCGGTCAGCACCGGCCACCAGAACACGAAGACGGACACGCACAAGAGCACGTACGCGCCGCTCACCGCGATGCCGAGACGTCGCCTCGAGGCAGGGGCATCGGCCGGCCCGACGATCAGCCCGAGCACGTACGTGACCCCCAGCACCAGCCAGGGCACGAACGCCACGGCGTAGAAGGTATAGATCGTGCGCTCCTGGTAGAGGAACCACGGGAGCCAGCCCGCCGCCAGCCCGGCCAGCACGGCGCCCGCCCGCCAATCGCGCCGCAGCGTCCAGCAGAAGAGCAGGATCGGGATCGCGAGCACGGCGCCCCACCAGAGCGGGATCGTGCCGATGTTCGTGATCGCCTTGCTGCACGAGTCGACGAGGCAGCCCTGCTCCCCGAGCTTGGGCCCCTCGTAATAGAAGCTCGTCGGCCTGCCCATCACGATCCAGGACCAGGGGTTGGCCATGTACTGATGGCTCGACGTCAACCCGACGTGGAAGGTCCACATCTGCTGGTGGTAGGTCAGGAGCGAGCGCAGCGCGTCGGGCAGCAGGCCGACCAGCCACGAATCCGGGGGGTGGGTGAGGGCCCAATCGCGGCCGTACCCCTGCGTCGAGCGGAACCACCCCGTCCACGACGCCAGGTACGTGACCAGGGCCGTGCCGACCACGATGAAGGCCGCGGGGATCGCGTCGAGGGCGAGGGTGCCGAGCCAGGGCCGCCGGATCCCGGCCGCGCGCCGGGCGCTCAGGTCCCAGCAGACCGTGAGCAGTCCGAACACCGCGAGGAACCAGAGGCCGGACCACTTCGTACCGACGCACAGTCCGAGGCTGACGCCGGCGACCCAGCGCCATGGGCGCGCCCCGAGCCACGGCCCGAGCCCGCCGCGACTTCCCCGAGCGCCAGGGTCCGCGGCGAGTCGGCGCGCCAGCCGCTCCCGGGCGTGGTCCCGGTCGATCAACAGCGCGCAGAAGGCCCCCAGCGCGAAGAACATCACGATGAGGTCGAGCAGCCCGGTCCTGGCGTGCACGAAGTGGTGGGCGTCGAAGGCGAGCAGCAGCGCGGCGCAGGTCGCCAGGTATGTCGACCCGAACAACCTCAGCGCCGCCCGGCCCACCATCAGGATCGACAGGGTGCCGAGGAGTGCCACGGAAAACCGCCAGCCGACAGGGTTCTCGATGCCGAAAAGCCATTCACCCGCCGCGATCACCCACTTGCCGACCGGCGGGTGGACCACGAAGTCGGAGGTGCCCGTGAAGATCGCCGCGGGGTCGAACGTGCCGTCGTTCCAGGCCGCGTTGTCCTTGTTGAACGTCTCGTTGTTCCGCATCTCGACGCCGTAGAGCAGCATCGAGTAGCCCTGCTTCACGTAGTACGTTTCGTCGAAGATCAGCGTCGAGATCCGGCCCACGTCGAAGAACCGGAGGAACCCCCCGATGACGGCGGCGAGCAGCGGGCCGAGCCAGCCCAGGAGGCGGTCGTCGGGGCGGCTCCCGAGCAGGCGCCGACGCAGCAGTTCCTCCTGGGCCGCGGGCGCCTGACCGATCGACCGGGAGCGCTGTGCGGTGGGGGCGCTCGCCGAGGAGGTCATGCCGGTCATGGTACGCACGGCCGATGACGGCGCTCGGGCCGCGGCGGGCGCCTGGCAGGATCGGTGCATGGCCGTACCGGAGGGACCCACCGCCCGCGAGAGCGAGGATGCCTCCGGGCGATCCGGCATGGGACTCCCCGACCGGGACGAGCCCCTCCTGATCCTCGCCGCCACGCCGATCGGCGACGTCCGGGACGCCTCGCCGCGGTTGCTCGCCGAGATCGCGGCCGCCGACGTGATCGCGGCCGAGGACACGCGCCGCCTGCGCCGCCTGTGCGCGGCAGCGGGGATCCAGCCTCGCGCCCGCGTCGTGTCCCACCACGACCACAACGAGGCCGACCGGGTCCCGGAACTGCTCGACGCGCTGCGGTCCGGGCAGCGGGTCCTGGTTGTCACCGACGCCGGGATGCCGAGCGTGTCGGACCCCGGCTACCGGCTCGCGGCGGCTGCCATCGAGGCCGGCGTCCCGTTGACCTGCGTGCCCGGGCCCAGCGCGGTCCTGACGGCGCTCGCGCTGTCCGGTCTGCCGATGGACCGGTTCTGCTTCGAGGGATTCCTGCCGCGGCGCCCCGGGCAGCGGGAGAAGGCGCTGGCCGCGCTCGCGCAGGAGCGGCGCACGATGGTGTTCTTCGAGGCTCCCCACCGGCTGCACCGCACGCTGGAGGCGATGGCCGTCGCCTTCGGGCCGGACCGGCGGGCGGCGGTGTGCCGGGAGCTCACCAAGACCTACGAAGAGGTGGTCCGCGGACCTCTCGACGCGTTGGTCGACTGGTCGGCCGGGGGCGTGCGCGGGGAGATCACACTGGTCGTCGAGGGCGCGGGCGAACCCGGAGCCGAGGAGTCCGCCGACGCCGCGGCCGAGGCGGTTGCGCGCGTGCGGGCGATGGTCGAGGACGGCGCCCGCCTCAAGGATGCCTGCCGGGACGTGGCGGCGACGTCCGGTATGGGGACGCGCGCGTTGTATGCGCAGGTGCTGGCCGCGCGCGACGAGCGGGGGTAGCCGGCGTTGGCCTCGCTCGGGCGGGCTCCCACGACGCTGCGAGCGGACGTGACCTAGCTCCCGTTTTGCATCGGCTCTTCGCCAGTCGCCCGTGTGAGCAGGTAATCCGGCCTAGGATGCCAGGCGTATCCGCCAGCGGAAGGAGGTCGACGTGGACCTTTCACCAGGCTGGGACGTCACCGCCCGCGCGGTGGACGCCTCTCCGGCCGACACCGGGTGAGTTCTGTGGCGAGCGCCGACGCACCCCGGTCGACGCAGACGCCGACGCTGGCGTGCCGATGTCCATTTGGTCACGGCGGGCCGCTAGAGACCCTGTCCCATATCGAGATCAAGGCAGACTGCGCTCGTGGCTACTTCGACTCAGACACCCCCGCGGAGTCAGACTCCCTCATCCATCGGGATGAAAATCCTCATGGCGGTAACGGGTCTGTACTTCATTCTCTTCGTGCTGTTCCACATGTACGGCAACCTGAAGATGTTCGCCGGTCAGGCGGCCTTCGACGACTACGCCCACCACCTGCGGACAATGTTCGAGCCGATCCTCCCGTACGAGGGTTTCCTCTGGCTCTTCCGGCTGTCGCTCATTATCGCGGTCGGGCTTCACATCTATTCCGCCTTCACGCTGTGGGCGCGTGCCAGCTCCGCGCGTGGCGTGAAGTACTCCGCGAAGTCCACCGTGCAGCGATCCCTGTCGAGCAAGTGGATGCGCTGGGGCGGCCTGGCCCTACTGTTCTTCATCGTCTGGCACCTGATCCACTTCACGATCGGCAAGGTGAACGTCAACAGCGGCGTCACCCAGCGAGAGCTCGACGTCGACGGGGTCTTCAGCCCGTTCAACCTGGCGGTCGCCGCCTTCCAGGTCCCTTGGATGACGGTCATCTACCTGATCGCGATGGTCTTCCTGGGGCTGCACCTGCACCACGGCACCTGGAGCGCCTTCCAGACGCTCGGCTGGACCAACACGGCCAAGTCCCGTGCGGTCGCCAAGACCGCCGGCCTCGTCGTGGCCCTGGTCGTGGCCGTCGGCTTCTCGCTGACGCCCATCGCCGTGATGCTCGGCATGATCACGATTCCTTGACCACCAAGTAAGGGCTGATTTCACTCATGACTGATCTCATCAACGGCCTCTACCGCGTGGGCGAGCCGATCCAGGACACCAAGGCCCCCGGTGGCCCCATCGACCAGCGATGGACCAAGCGCAAGTTCGAGGCGCAGCTGGTCAACCCGGCCAACCGGCGCAAGCTGACCGTCATCGTCGTCGGCACCGGCCTCGCGGGCGGCGCGGCGATCGCCACGCTCGGCGAGGCGGGCTACAACGTCAAGGGCTTCTGCTACCAGGACAGCCCCCGGCGGGCGCACTCGATCGCGGCGCAGGGCGGCATCAACGCGGCCAAGAACTACAAGGAGGACGGCGACTCGGTCTTCCGTCTCTTCTACGACACGGTGAAGGGCGGCGACTACCGCGCCCGGGAGAACAACGTGTACCGCCTCGCCGAGGTGAGCGCCAACATCATCGACCAGTGCGTCGCGCAGGGCGTCCCGTTCGCCCGCGAGTACGGCGGTCTGCTCGACAACCGCAGCTTCGGTGGCGTGCAGGTGTCCCGCACCTTCTACGCCCGGGGCCAGACCGGCCAGCAGCTGCTCATCGGCGCCTACCAGGCGCTGGAGCGCCAGGTGAAGCAGGGTCCGGACGACAAGGAACGGACCGTCGACATGTACACCCGCCACGAGATGGTGGAGCTCATCGTCGTCGACGGGCGAGCCCGCGGGATCATCTCGCGCGACATGGTCACCGGCAAGCTGGAGACGCACCTGGCGGACGCCGTCGTGCTCGCTACCGGCGGTTACGGCAACGTGTTCTTCCTGTCGACCAACGCGATGGGCTGCAACGTCACCGCGAACTGGCGCGCGCACCGCAAGGGCGCCTACTTCGGCAACCCGTGCTACACGCAGATCCACCCGACCTGCATCCCGCAGTCCGGTGACCAGCAGTCGAAGCTCACGCTGATGAGCGAGTCGCTGCGCAACGACGGCCGGATCTGGGTGCCCAAGCGCGCCGAGGACTGCGCGAAGGACCCGCGGGACATCCCGGAGCAGGACCGCGACTACTACCTGGAGCGGATCTACCCGGCGTTCGGCAACCTGGTGCCTCGCGACATCGCGTCCCGGCAGGCCAAGAACATGTGCGACGAGGGTCGCGGCGTCGGGCCGGAGGTGCTGGAGCGCGACCTGGACGGCAACGAGCGTCGGGTGCGCCGGGGCGTCTACCTCGACTTCTCGGACGCCATCGAGCGGATGGGCGCGGACAAGGTCTCGGAGAAGTACGGGAACCTGTTCGACATGTACGCCGAGATCACCGGCGACAACCCGTACGAGACCCCCATGCGCATCTACCCGGCCGTTCACTACACGATGGGCGGCATCTGGGTCGACTACGACCTGGAGACGACGATTCCGGGCCTCTTCTGCACGGGCGAGGCCAACTTCTCCGACCACGGAGCCAACCGCCTCGGCGCCTCGGCGCTGATGCAGGGCCTGGCCGACGGCTACTTCGTGCTGCCGAACACGATCCGCGACTACCTGGCGAACGGCCCGTACGCGCCCGTCGCCGCCGACGACCCCGCGGTCCAGGAGGCCGAGGCCAACGTCCAGGCGCGCGTCAACCACTTCCTCAACTCCGGCGGCACCCGCTCCGTGGACAGCTACCACAAGGAGCTCGGCGCCATCATGTGGGAGTACTGCGGCATGGAGCGCACCGAGGAGGGCCTGAAGATCGCGATCGACAAGATCCGGGCGCTCCGCAAGGAGTTCTGGTCCAACCTGCGGGTCCTCGGCAAGGCCGAGGAGCTGAACCAGTCGCTGGAGAAGGCCGGCCGCGTCGCCGACTTCCTGGAGCTCGGCGAGCTCATGTGCATCGACGCGCTGCACCGCCGCGAGTCCTGCGGCGGCCACTTCCGCGCGGAGAGCCAGACCGAGGACGGCGAGGCGCTCCGGCACGACGACGAGTTCTGCTACGTGGCCGCGTGGGAGTGGGGCGGCCAGGACGAGCCGCCGGTCCTGCACAAGGAAGACCTCGTGTATGAGTTCATCGAGCTGAAGCAGCGGAGCTACAAGTGATCACCCCACACGGTTCAACGTCCATCTCTCCCGCGCGCGGCGTGGGACTCAACTCCGAGACTGCGTGGGGGTACTGATGAAGATCACTCTCAAGGTCTGGCGGCAGGCCGGCCCGGACGCCCCGGGCAAGCTGCACACCTACCAGCTGGACGAGGTCTCTCCCGACGAGTCGTTCCTCGAGATGCTCGACATGCTCAACGAGAATCTCAACAACCGCGGCGAGGAGCCGATCGCCTTCGACAGCGACTGCCGCGAGGGCATCTGCGGCACCTGCGGCGTGGTCATCAACGGCCGCCCGCACGGCAAGCGCGGGGTCACCACGTGCCAGCTGCACATGCGCAACTTCCGCGACGGCGACGAGATCACGGTCGAGCCGTGGCGGGCCACCGCGTTCCCGGTGCTGCGGGACCTGGTCGTGGACCGCGGCGCGTTCGACCGGATCATCCAGGCGGGCGGCTTCATCTCGGCGAACACCGGGTCGGCGCCGGAGGCGCACGCGGTGCCGGTGGAGAAGAAGAAGGCCGACCGTGCGTTCGAGGCGGCGGCCTGCATCGGCTGCGGCGCGTGCGTCGCGGCGTGCCCCAACGCCTCGGCGATGCTGTTCGTCGGCGCCAAGGTCACCCACCTCGGCCTGCTCCCGCAAGGGCAGCCGGAGCGGTGGACCCGCGTCAAGGCGATGGTCAGCCGGCATGATGCGGAGGGCTTCGGCGGTTGCACCAACATCAGTGCCTGCAGTGATGCCTGTCCGAAGGAGATCCCGCAGGACGTCATCTCCACGCTGAACGCCGACAGGCGCAACTCCACCTTCCACTGACGTCGCGCGATCCACGGCTCACGCCCGCACCGGTCCGGTGCGGGCGTGAGCCGTCGCCGCGGGTGTACCGGAAAGGGCCTGCGGTCGGCCTGCCGCGTTGGGGCGGGCGGCTGCGGCTCGGGCCGCAGTGGAATCCGGCCGGAGCGGGGAGTCAGCAGCCGCCGGCGTCGTGGACGACCAGCGCGATCTGCACGCGGTTCTCGGCGTAGAGCTTCGCCAGGAGCCGGGACACGTGGGTCTTGACGGTGGGCAGGCCCATCCCCAGGTCCTGCGCGATCTCGGCGTTCGACAGACCGCGCCCGATCGCGACCGCCACCTCCCGTTCCCGGTCGGTGAGCGTGGCGAGCAGCTCGCGGGCGCGGCGCTCGCGCCCGCCGCGCGCGTCGGAGCCCCCGGCGGCGACGTGCGCCATCAACTGGGCGGTCACGCTGGGGGAGAGCATCGGCTCCCCGCTGGCGACCGCGCGCACGGCACCCACCAGGCGCTCCGGCGGGGTGTCCTTCAGAAGGAACCCGCTCGCGCCCGAGCGCAACGCCTCGACCACCAGCTCGTCGGCGTCGAAGGTCGTCAGCACGAGGATCTTGGCCGCGCGCAGGGCGCCCGAGGCCGCCTGCTTCTGAAGGATCGTTCGTGTCGCGGCCAGGCCGTCTCGGTGCGGCATCCGGATGTCCATCAGCACCACGTCCGGCCGGTGCGCCGCGACCGCGCGTTCGGCCTCGTGCCCGTCGGCGGCCTCGGCGAGGACGGTGATGTCGCCGGCGCCTCCCAGGATCAGCTTGAGCCCGGTCCGGACGAGCGGATCGTCGTCCACGATGACCAGGCCGATGGCTGCCGGTCGGGTGTCCGCCCGTTCGGTGTCCATCCGTTCGGGGTCCTCCTGTCCGGTGTCTGCCTGTCCGGTGTGTGCTGGGCCACTGCCGGAATCGGTGTCAGCCACGTCTGCCCTCCCCGGCCCACGGGAGCCACGCGTCCACGACGAAACACCCCTCCTCGGGCCCGTACGCCAGCCGCCCCCCGCTGAGCTGTGCGCGCTCGCGGATCCCGATCAGCCCCAGCCCCGCCCCAGGCACGGGGTGCGGGGCCGGCGAGGTCGGCAGCCCGCTGGCCACCCGCAGCGTGAGCCCTGCGGCCGGATCCCCCCGGACGGTGACGTTCACCGAGTGCCCTGCGGCGTGCTTGCGCGTGTTGGTGAGCGCCTCGGTGAGGATGCGGTAGGCGTTGCGGGAGACGGTGGGCGTCAGGGCGGCGACGTCTGCGTCCACCGTGAGGTGGATGCGTGAGCCGGCGCGGCGCTCCTGCTCCACCAAGGCGTCGAGCGCGGTCAGGCTGGGCTGCGGCGGCTCGGCGGCCGTGGCGTCGAGGGCCTCCGGGGCGTCCGAGCGCAGCACCCCCAGCACCTCGCGTAGCTCGCCCAGCGCCTGGTGGGCGTTGTCGCGGATCACCTCGGCGGCCTGACGGGTCTCCTCAGGGGTCAGATCCTGGCGGTAGGCAAGGGCCCCCGCGTGCATGGCGACCAGGGAGATACGGTGCGCCAGCACGTCATGCATCTCGCGGGCGATCCGGGCCCGTTCGCCGCTGCGGGCTGCGAGGACCCGCCCGGCCTGCTCCCGCTCGGCGGTCTCGGCCCGCTCGCGCAGGGACACCACCAGGTCCCGGCGGGCGCCGATGTAGAGGCCGATCGCGACCGACGTCACGTAGAGGGCCACCGACAGGGCCAGGACCACCGTCCACGGCAGTCGCAAGGCTTCCGGTGTGATGAGGGATTCGTACGTCACGCCCGCGGCAACCGCCGGGACCGCGGCGACCAGCAGCGGCGGGATCCGGCGGTGGGTGGCCAGCGAGATGATCGCGACGGCCGAGGCCGGTATCGCGCCGGCCGACGCGACCGTGAGCAGCGACGTGACGACGGCCGTCGGCAGGGGGAACCGGCGTCGCGCCGGCAGGCAGAGCAAGGCGACGATGCCGAGCAAGAGGTCGACGGCGACCCGTTGGTCGGAGGGTTGGACGTCGGTGGCCGTCGAGTCGCCGATCACGACGCCGGTGAAGACCACTCCGGTGAGGGCGACAGCGCCGAACCGCCACAGCTCGCCCCACCACGTCTTCGGCAGCGGTCGGGGGTCGCGCAGCAGCAGGGTCGCGGGGCTGAGCGGCCCGATCCGCGCGGCAGCGACATTCACGTCGGACAGCCTAGGACGCTCCTGCGATGCAGTCCGTCAGCCTTTCGTCGTCCACGGGTCCGCCGAAAGGAGGACCCGAACCACCCGGGGGGCCGATGTGCGCCGCGGTCGGGCGCGCTGAAGTGGAACCATGATCGCTCTCCGGAAAGTCACGAAACGCTACGGACCCGTCGTCGCGCTCGACGATGTCTCGTTCGAGGCGATGCCAGGCCGGGTCACCGGATTCCTCGGACCGAACGGCGCGGGCAAGTCCACCGCCATGCGGGTGGCGGTCGGACTGTCCCGTCCGACCGCGGGCGCGGCCACGGTGCTCGGGCGGCCGTATGCGGCGCTGCCGAACCCCGGCCGGCACGTCGGCGTGCTGCTCGACGCCTCGGCGCAGCACGTCGGGCGCACCGGCCGCGAGGTGCTCGCGGTGTCCGCGCAGCTCATGGGCCTGCCGGCGCGCCGCGTCGACGAGGTGCTCGAGCTCGTCGGACTCACGCCGTCGGAAGCCCGGCGACGCACCCGCGGCTACTCGCTCGGGATGCGTCAGCGCCTCGGGATCGCGCACGCGTTGCTCGGTGACCCGCGCGTTCTCATCCTCGACGAGCCTGCCAACGGCCTGGACCCCGCGGGAATCCGCTGGATGCGAGAGCTGCTGCGCGACTTCGCCGACGGCGGCGGCACCGTACTGCTGTCCAGCCACCTGCTGGCCGAGGTGGAGCGGGTCGCCGACGACCTCGTGGTGATCGGCCACGGGCGCATCGTCGCCGCCGGCTCGCTGCAGGACCTCATGCGCGACGCGGGCTCGGCCGGCCTGGAGGACTACTTCCTCGACCTGACCGCCACCTACGCCCGGAAGGAGACCGCGGCATGAGCTCCGCGTCCGCAGCCGCCCACACCACGACGGCCATGGGAGCCACGAAGGCCACCGAGGCCAGGACGGCTCACGAGACCACGACGGCTCACGAGACCACGACGGCTCACGAGACCACGACGGCTCACGAGACCTCGACGGCCATGGAGACATCGACAACAGGAAACCTCATGGGTGCGAATACCATCGACCATTATGGGGCCGGCACGAACCGAGCGGGGCGGGCCGACCCCGGCATCGCCGGCGTGCCCTTCGGCCGCCTCCTGCGCGTCGAACTGCGCAAGATGGTCGACACCCGCGCCGGGCGGTGGTTGCTGATCGTGATCGCGGCGCTGCTCGCCGGTGTCGTGGCCATGGTGTTCTTCTCCGGCGCCGCGGGGCGCACGTTCGGCGGTTTCCTCGGCGCGCTGAGCGTGCCGGTCGTCCTCCTGACCCCGATCGTCGCCATCCTGGCCGCCACCGGGGAATTCAGCCAGCGCACGGCGCTGACGACGTTCGCGCTGGAGCCGCGGCGGCCGCGGGTCGTCGCCGCGAAGACGCTGGCGTCCCTGCTCGTGGGGGTCCTGGCGTACGCGGTCAGCCTGGCCCTGGCCGCCGCCGGTCACGCGGCCTCCATCGCCTGGCGGGACACCCCTGCGGCATGGTCGGTCGAGGCGAGCGTCCTCGTCGGGTTCGGTGCCGTGCTGGCCATCAGCGTGCTGCAGGGCATGGCCTTCGGCCTGGCGCTGCTGAACACGCCGCTGGCGATCACGGCGTTCCTGGTCCTGCCCACGGTCTGGTCGATCGTGGCGAACCTGGTGCCCCGGCTCGTCGAGATCGCCCCCTGGGTCGACCTGGGGGCCGCCACGAGCCCGCTCTTCGACACCGCCCGGATGGCCGCTGCCGACTGGGCGCACCTCGCGAGCGCCTCGGCGATCTGGGTTCTGCTGCCCCTGGTCATCGGCCTGTGGCGAGTCCAGCGCCGGGAGGCCTGAGGACGCGGGTCTGCGCGGCTCGCCGAGCCGGGGAGGGAGCACGCCGGACGCGCCTGGGGGACGCGTCCGGCGTGTCAGCCGCGCCTCGCGGACGTCTGGGGTGGTCGCCGGTGGGGGAGCGTGCCGCGCGAGTGACCGGGTGTGAGGCTGACGGCGCCTTCGCCGACACGGATCGGCGGAGGCGCCGTCGGCGCGCGTACGTCGGCCAGTGGGCGTCAGAATGGTGGTTCGGCCGGTGGGCGTCAGAATGGCGGTATGGAGATCACGGTGGCCGGGCACTCCGTCGAGCGGGTCGCTCCCGAACGGGCCACGCTGCATGTGGAGGTCGGCTTCGACGCGGGCGACCGCGCGGACGCGTCGCACCGGACCACCACGCTGGCCAACCGGGTGGTGGCCCACCTGCAGGCGCTGGAGGGAGCCGGGGTCTCGCCGCTGACCTCGTACGCGGTCTTCCCGATGACCACGCACTCGTGGCGACCGCACTCGGACGCCGGGGCGGTCCTACCGCCGCGGCATGCGGCGTCGGTGTCGATGGAGGTGACGTTCCAGGACTTCGGGGCGCTGGCGGAGTTCGGGGCGCAGGTCGGGGGCCTGGCCGGCGTGCAGCTCCGGGGAGTCGAGTGGACCCTCACGGCTGCGACCCGGTCACGCCTCGAGGAACGGGTGCTCACGGCCGCGGTCGCCGACGCGCGGGGCCGAGCGGTTTCGATCGCGCGGTCGCTCGGCGCCGCCGACGTGGAGCCGCTCGAGGTCGCCGACCCCGGGCTGCTGGCCCGCGCCGGCGTCGAGCAGCCCGGGCCGAGGATGCAGCCGATGTCGCTGAGCGCGGGCGCGGAGGCGTTCCGCGCGGGGGGTCAGGAGGCCGTCCAGCTCGTACCTCAGGAGCTGACCGTCGAAGCGAGCGTCCACGCCCGCTTCACGACCGTGTGAGCGGCCTGGCGCGTGAACGTTTGCCGCCCAAGGGCGGCAGTTGCGCGGTGGGTGCTGGGGTTTTGCGTACGTTTACCGCCCACGGG
>CAKUSI010000040.1 GCA_934678955.1 uncultured Austwickia sp.
AGTTCTGACCTGAGGCGAGGTACACGGTCTCGGCGCCCGTCGGGTAGGTGCGCTCCGACAGCAGGGCTGCCGTCTCGAAGCGGTTGTCCCCCGCGATCACGCTCGGTTCGACGCCGGTCTCCTTGAGTTCGTCGACCACGACCTGCCCCACGGCGGCGTCGCCGCCGAGCACGACGATGCGCGCGGGCTTCAAGCGCTCCAGCTCGGCCTGGATCGGGGCAGGTACGGCGTTGGGGCGCACCAGGAGCACCGGAGCGTTCTGCTGGGCAGCCACCGCGCCCCCGGCCAGGGCATCGGCGTACCCCTGACCCGAAGCGACGTAGACGGTGCCGCCCGTCTTGGCGAAGTCGGCGGAGATCTTGGCGGAGGTGTCGTAGCGGTTTTCACCCGCGAGGCGGGCACTTTCGGCCTGGGCGGTGGTGGCGAGCCCCGCCACCAGCAGGGTGGTCACCCCGACGGTGGCAACGGAGCAGCGAACAAGACGCTGTGCGCGCATGAGAAACTTCCCTCTCGTGTCGAGACCGGGGCAACTGCGCTCCGGCTAGACATATCATGTCACGGCGAGGAGGGCACCGAGAGGTTCGGCGCGCTTGCCCTTGACGATCCGGAGACCACAGGGGGTTCAGCATGGCTCAGATGGCGCGGCGCGCTGCTCCGGTGGGGCGATGGAGCCGCTTGATCTTGTATGCCGTCGTCTTCCTCCTCATCTTTCGCCTGAATCAGATGACGGACTACACCTCTGACGACTTCAGCTACCACTTCTTCTACGCGTCACGCGTGCCCACCGATGACACGCGGCTGTTGACAGGTCCCTTCGACGTCCTCGGTTCGGTCGCATCCCACTACATGGTCCAGAACGGACGGATTCTCTCCCATGCCCTGCTCCAGTGGGTCTGCTTGTTCGACAAGGGGGTCTTTGACATCGTCAACACGATCGCCTTCCTGGTGACGGGTCGGCTGGTCGCCCGACACATCGTGGGGCGTCGGCCCATCCCTGTCGCGCTCGAGGCGTTGGCTTTCGTGTCGCTCTTCCTGTTCATTCCATATTTCGGGCAATCGGTGCTGTGGATGTCGGGGGCGGCCAACTACCTGTGGATGGCGGCGGTGACCCTGGCCACGCTGCTGCCGTACCGTCTCCACGAGCGGACCTCGGGCCATCAGATGTGGCTCGTGCCCGCGATGCTGGTCCTCGGGCTGATCGGGGGCAGCACCAACGAGAACAGCGCCGGCGCATGGATCCTCATGGCTCTCCTCTTCATGGTCACGTGGCTGAGGACCGGCGTCGGTGTTCCCCTCTGGGCGGGGGCAGGCGTGGTGGGCGCCTGCATCGGCCTCTACGTCCAACTCGCTTCGCCGGGCAACCACATCCGGGCCGAGCGGTTGGGCGGCACGACCGACCTCGCGACGATCCTGGCCAACGGGCCCTACATCCTGAAGATCGCCGCGGAGACCTCCGGACTACTGCTGGCGGTGACCGTCGTGGCCGCCCTGTTGCGCCGCCGAAGGATGGGGCGCTGGGACGCGGCAACCACCCTGGCGACGTGCTACGCGTTGGCGGGGCTGGCGTCCGGGTTCATCATGGTCGTGACCCCCACCATGCCCCACCGCTCATGGGTCTGGACCGTGCTGTTCCTCCTGATCGGGATTGGTGGGCTGCTCCTGGAACCGCTCCCCAGTAGGCGGCAGTCCACGCGCCTCAGGATCGCCCTCGCGGCCCTCGCTGGCATCGCAATCGTGGTGTACGTGCAGGCCTACGGGTCCATCCACCAGACTCACCAGGAGGTCGCTGCCGAGCTCCGCACGGTGGCAGAAGCCAAGGAACGCGGAATCAACGACGTGGTGGTCACCAAGTTCCGCCAACCAAGCAACACGTACAACGCCCTCGCTTTCACGCCGAATCTGCGCGCCGAGCCGGACGCGGTGGTGAACCGCTGGTTCGCGCGCTTCTACGGCATCAACTCCGTGACGGTCGACAACCCGGAAGAGGTCTACCGTTGACGAAAGGTCCGGGCGTGGGCCCGTAGGGAGTCGAGGTGGCTAGACTGCGGGGGGTGTCCAACAGGGTGACGGCGGCGGCGGGCGCGAAGCGCCTGGTGACGCGTGCACTCAACCCGCTGGCACGCTTCGTCAATCGTGTAGTGCTCACCCGACGCTATCGGTCCTTGGCCACGAAGGTGCGTCCTCTCCCCGTCCCCGACTTCGAAGGGCCCCTGTTGCTGGTCTTTCCCCACGTGGATGACGAGGTCATTGCGCTCGGTGGGCTCCTCATGGCGTGGCAACGCCACGGCATCGCGATCGATTTGGTCTACACCACGGACAGCAGCGCTGGTGGGACGGGGCACACCCCAGAAGAGCGTGCCGCGACGCGTCTGGCTGAGGCTCAGGAGTTGCAACGGTGCACGGGCATCCGCTCGGTGACTGTGCTGTCAGGTGTCAACGAGAAGTTGATCGCAGCGAGGGCGCAGGTGACCCGTGAGCTCTCGGCACTCATCGACGCGAATCCGTACGAGGCCGTCTTCGCCGTCGGGCCAGTCGACGCCCACCACGAACACCGCACCTCGGCCGCGCTCATCGCCGACGCCCTCCTCACGGCCAGTTTCACGGGGTCCGTCTTCGTCGGGGAGAACTCCTCCTTCCTGCCCGGGCACCTCATCACCCACGCGGCCGCCCTCACCCGCGCCCAACTCGGCGAGCGCGACCACCTGTTCGAGGTCTTCGCCTCGCAGACCTCCATGGGGTTCGAGGTCTACCACGATGTGGCCCGCTCCCAGCGTCCCCTTGCACCCGGCGCCCACGCCGCCGAACTGTTCCACCAGACGGACGCCGCCGGGTTGAAGCGGCTCTGTGAGCGGGTTGAAGCGTCAGGACCGGAGGACGCCCTGAGGCACCGAATCGGAAACTCATGGTCGTTGTGGAAGGTGCTCCGACAGCCCGATCCTGGTCTTCCCCCCACCCCACACAGCGAGGAGCCCTGACGTGGAGACGCGCATCATCACGTCCGACAGCGATCTGGCCGCACTGGCCAGCCCGTGGGAGGCGCTGGAGCGGGCAGTGCCATCGCTCCGGCCCCAGTCGCGGTACGGGTACGTATCCGCCTGGGCCAAGCAGCGCGGGCCGCATGAGCTCCACGTGGTCGTCGCCGAGGACCACGGGGAACTCGTCGGGGTCCTCCCCCTGATGATCGCAACACGCACCGCAGGGCCACTTCGATGGCGTCAGTTGGAGTTCGTCACCGAGGGCGACCACCGTGACATCATCGTCGATGACCGTCGCGTGTCAGCGAGCACCACGACGAAGGTCCTTCTCACCAGCGCCCTCGAGAGCGCTCCCGATCTCCGTCGGGTCAGCCTGCGCTACCTACCGGCCGATTCGCCCCTGACCCACCACCTGTTTCGGTCAGGGCCACTGAACCGCAGCCTGCGACCGCTGGTCGAGCACCCGCGGGTTGACCTTACGGCGTACCGTGACTTCGCCGCGTTCCGTCGAACCCTGCCGCGTAGTTCGTTGACTGCCCTGAACAAGATGCGCCGCGAGTTGGGTCTGACTGTGGCGGAGGTGTCGCCCGTCCCCGCCGATCTCTACGACGAATGCGTCGCGCTCCACCGCCGGGAGAAGGACGTGCTCGTCGCCCAGCACGGACGCCGTGAACGTCGCTCGCTCTTCGAGGACGTGCGTCGCGCAACCGTCTACCGGTCACTGGTCGTGGGCAACCCGCAGGCGTCGGCCTTCACGGCTCATTCACAGGACGGTGACCTGCTGTTCTACGAACTCGCGTGGCGTCGGGGTCGTGATGTCTGGGCCTGGAACACCGCCTACGAACCGGACGCGGGGAAGCACCGACCATCGAGAGCACGCATCGCGATGCTGGAAGAGCTCTTCGCACGGGGCGACACCGACGCCTACGACTTGGGTGCGGGCCGGTACCCGTGGAAGTTCGAGCTGACCCGCCACTTCAGCCTCAGCTACGAGGCAACGTGGTGGATCGGAGACGATCCGTTGGCTCGCGTCCTGCGGCGTGTTCGGCCATGAAGGGCCGCGGTGTGGCGCGGCGCGCCCTGGAGGCCGTCGTGCTGGTCTCGCACCTGTCAGCACGCTCGACCTCCTCAACGGCGGCACGCGTGGCGGAGGGGTATGTGGTCCGAGAGGCGACCGGTGCGGACCTCGCCCGCCTGGCCGCCGACCTGGGGCACGAGATCACGCCTCGCAAGGTGGCGCTGATCCACGAGCGTGCCGGTAACCAGCGCTATGCCGTTTTCGTGGCCAGCACGCTGTCGGGTGAAATCTGTGGGTTCGGGCAGATCGAGTTCGGACGCATCCGAGACGAGCACTTGTCGCTGCACCTGGGTGCGGCGCCAGAAGTGGCCCACCTGATCGACGACTACGTGGGGGTTCGTCACCGCGGCCACCGCCTCCAGGCGGCCCTCGTCACCGCCAGAATCCAGCACGCCCATGCCCGGGGTTCATCCATCATGACGGTGCTCGTCGAGGCCTCCAATCGCGCCTCCCGTGCCTCGATGGGCCGGGCCGGGTTCAGGCCGGCGTTCCGGGTGCTCACCCTCCGCACCCCGTGGTGGAAGCACAGTTGGGCACTGTGCCGTGACCCCCGCGCCCGCATCACCCACACGGCGGGGTCCCCGGGCCGATACCCGGAGACCCCGCCGACCACGTAGGGGATCAGGTGGCGATCACACCGTGTAGCTGGTGCCCAATGCTCGGTTCAGGTCCGGCAGGGCGTTCTTGATCCGCTGCCGCGCCCCTGCGTAGGCGGTCTGAGCGACCGGAGCATTGTCGCGGGCGGCATAGACGGCGTTGACGTCTGCCTTGATCGCTGCGAGCGTCTCGGCACACATGCCCGGGGCGCCGTGGAAGGCCAGGCTGTTCGCGGCCGAGTTCAGCGTGTCGATGTTGCCGCTGAAACCAGGCCTGGTGGCGATCGCGTCATCAAGCTCACGCACGCCAGCCACGAGGTTGGACAGCGCCTCCTTGGCCGCCGATGCGTCATAGTTCTGGATGATCGTGCAGCCCGACGGCGGGTTTACCGGCGTGACCACCGGAGCCGTCACGCAGTCCGGCAGGCCCTTCAGGACCACGTCCGAAACGGCGCCGACGCCACCGAGGGCGACCACCTTGGTGGCCCCCAATCGCTTGACTTCCGCACAGACGGCGGGCGTGTGCGCATCCTTGCGTACGAGGAGGATGGGGGCTTGACCTGCTGCCAGCGCGGCACCGGAGAGGGCGTCGGGGAAGTCGTTCCCGCTCGCGACGTACGCGACATCGGATGTCGGGAAGGCCGACGCGGAGACGGCGACGGCGGTCGCGTAGCGATCGGCGCCTTCCAAGCGCTTGACGTCGATGGTGCGGGCCTTCAACCCGTCAGTCACGCTGGCGGCGATCGCGGCCGCGCCGCCCAGCACCGTCACGTTCTTGACCCCCAGCGCGCGGACGGAGGCGTCGGTGGCGGCCGGCAGGTCGGCCGGGCGGGTGAGGAGCACCGGCGCCTTGGCCTTGACCGCCGCCGACGCCCCGGCAAGGGCGTCGGGGAAGGTCGTCCCGGCTGCAAGGAATGCCGAACCGGCACCATCGGGGAAGGCATAGGCGGCAACCTTCGCGGCCGTCTCGTAGCGGTCTGCCCCCTGCAGGACGTTCACGTCGGCAATCGCCTTGAGCTGGTCGACCACCTCCGGGCGGACAGCTGCCGAACCACCGAGGACGACGATCGAGCTGGGGCCGAGGCGGGTGATCTCGGCCTTCACGGTCTCGGGCAGCGTGGCGGCTCGCGTCAACAGCAGGGGCGCACCCTTGGCACCCGCGGCAGCCCCACCTGCGAGCGCGTCGGGGAAGTTCTCGCCCGAGGCGACGAACAACAGGGACGCCTTCCCGGGGAACCCCTTCTGGCTGATGGCGACCGCGGTCGCGTACCTGTCGTCACCCGCAATGCGATCGTGGGTGACGGTCGCGCCGTGGGCCGGTGCGGCAGCGGCCATGACGGAAACGGCCAAGGCTGCGGCGAGTGCCCCCGCCGCAGTGCGTTGGGCGGAAAAGAACATGGTGGTGCTCCTTATGGGGAACGGGGATCGTGGTAACACCATAGTTGAACGGAGGGTGAGCCCGTCCGCTTTCCCAGCACCCGCGACCGTGAATGTCAGTAGCCCCCCGCCCAGGAAGGGCGGGGGGCTACTGATGTCAAATCAGTTGCAGGTCATGAACCTCAGGGGAGGATCAGTAGTCCAGCAGCTTCTCGATGGCGTCGGTCACGCTCTTCTGCAGCGTGCCGGTGCCACCGAAGGTGAAGACGCGGTCGAGCTCGTCGACGTTGTCGTTGAGGTACTGAGCGGTGACCGGGGTAAGGCGGTCAGCGTGGCTCAGCAGCAGCGGGCCGTCAGAGTTGGCGATGTAGGCCGAGGCCACCAGCGCGTCAGCGTAGCTCTGACCCGAGACAACCGCGTAGTTCTTGGTGTCGAGGGTGTCGTCGGTGTTGTGCTGCTTGAAGGTGCCGCTGGCGGTGAGCGTCGCGGTCTCGTAGCGGTCCTTACCCACGAAGGACTTGGCGACGTTGATGTCAGCAGCCTTCAGGGCGCGGTCGGACGGGCCACCAACAGCGATGACCTCGTTCGTGTTGAAGTTCTGGAACGAAGCGTGCTCCGTCTGAGCGGCCCACAGCATGGTCAGAACCTCGGCCAGCTCGGTGGAGATGTCCTCCTTGACCTGCGAGGGGTCCTTGTCCATCCAAGCGCCCTGGTAGCCGGTCGCGCCGTAGGTGTCGCTCACCCAGTCGTTCAGGTTCCAGATGAAGCGCTCGGTGATGCCGCGGCGGTCCATGTCGTCACCATTGGTGAGCAGCACGATGCCGTCGTTGTGGGCAGCAGCCGCACCGGCAGCAAGGGCGTCGGGGAAGTTCTTGCCCGTGGTCACGTAGACGTTGGCGTTGTACTTGTTGGCGCCGGAGTCGATGCCGTACCAGCCGATGGTCACGCGAGCGATGTTGACGGCCGTCTCGTAGCGGTCGATGCCCTGGTAACGCAGGGTGTTCGGCTGATCGGACGTCTTGTCGATGATGTCGTCGACGGCGTTCTCGACGTCGTGCGACAGGGCCGCGGTGCCGCCCAGGATGTGAACGATGGTGCGGTCCTTGCCGTACTTCTGGGAAAGGCGCTTGATCTCGTTCTTGTTGCGGTCGTCGAGCTTGGCGGTCGGGTTGATGAGCACCGGAGCGTCGAGCACGTCGGCCAGCGGGGTCGCCGCAAGCGCGTCGGCGTAGTCGTCGGAACGCGCGATGATGATGTTGACGTGGTCCGTCGTCTCGTCCGGGACCACGGTGCACGTGACCTGAACGAACTGGCCACCCTTGCCACCCTGCCAGAAGGTGAACTGCTGCTTGGCGCCCAGCGGCTGGTTGGTCTGCTGGTTGTGCTGCGGCGCGGTGGGGTTCTCGCACTGCCACTTGTTCGTCAGCAGCTTCTTGGTGCCCCAGTCGCGGCTCTGGGCGGCCTCGATGGCCGTGGAGATGCGGTCCTTGTCGGCGATGCGGTGCACGCCGGGCTCGTTGGTGACGTAAGCCGCCCACGGGTCGGCGTCGTCCTTCACCTGAGCGAAAGCGTTCGGCGCCATGGAGAGGGTGAGAGCGCCAGCTGCCAGAATGGCAAGTGCGCCACGAGTCTTGTTGCTCATTCGAGCAGACCTCCTAGTAAGGATGTGGATAGTTTGTCCCCCTTCCGCGAGGAGCGCTGCGGGGCGATTCCTGCGATCAGGACTGCCTTTGGAGCTCAACGTGTTCCGGAGTACGCGTTGACTCTAAAGGGGACATCGCAAGCAACGCAAGTCGCATTGCCTCCGGGTTGCCAGCCCTCGACAATTCCTCGAGAGTTTCTCGGGTTGGTCACCGGCTTCTCACGGACGCGATTCCTCCGTGCCCCGGACGGCACGCGCGCCCCTAGTCACAAGGGCAAAGATGGCTCCCACAGCCAGTGTTGCCACCGCAAGGCCCATCGCACCGGGCCACGAATCGGTCCAGTCGGACACGGACGACGCCCACCATGCGGCAACCGGCAGGCCGACAGCCCACATGGAGAGAACTCCCCACCGGTGCCCGTCTCGACGCCACACCACGAGCCAGGCCCCGACCGCGGTCGTGGTTGCGCCTGCGAGGTAGCCGAGGGCGACGCCATCGATCCCGAGGGGTCCAACCAGGATGCCGATCGCCGCGATGCCCACCACCAGGCCCGCCCAGGACAGCACCGCGGACAAGCGGACGCCGGCGGCTCCCCGCACGTTGATGGAGTTGGTGGCGGCCACCGGCACGACTGACCACAACACTGCGACGAGCAGTACACGCAGCGATGGGACCGCCCGGTGGAAGGCCTCGCCGTAGACCAGCTCCATCAGCGGCTGGCTGACCGCGATGAGCGCGGCGAACGCCGGCGTCATCGCTGCGACCAAACCCCAGGTCGCACGGTGGGTCGTGGCGCGGGTTGCGGCGTGATCCTGGCGCCCGCGCTGGCGCGCCATCTCGGGGAACAGGGCCATGGAGAGCGCGCGAGCGAGCATCGAAAGGGGTGTCGCCAAGGAGACTGCTGCTGCGTACCACCCCGCGCCATCGGCCGTCGCCGTGGCTTTCGCGATCACCATCGACATCTGCATGAGACCCGTCGAGGCGACCGTCCCCACGATCCCCCACCTGATGTACGCGTCGAGTTCACGACGGAGCTCGTCACCGGGATGCTCGGCCTTTCCGAGGAGGTTCGTCCATGCACCGATGGCGTAGAGGAGGTTCCCGGCCACCAAGGGGGCCAGGAGCCAGCCCGGGTTTCTGGCCAGGAGAACCGCGGCGAGCAGCGCGAGGGTGAGCAGCGTGTTGCCGGCTTCCCAGAGGGTCGCCCGGCCCACGTGGCCCCACCCGAAGCGCATCCCGCGCGCCATCTGGTAGGCGCCCAGGGCCAGGACCAGTGCGGCCACCCACGCGGCATCCGCCGGCGTCGCCCCGATCAAGAGGCTCGCAGCCACCGCGGTGACCGGCATCAGGACGACCATCGCCAACGCCACTCGACCGGCCAGATGGCGCGCCACGCCGAGGGCGAGTGGCTCGTTGTCCGCGGCCGCCTCCCGCGCAACGAACAACGACGCCGTCTGCCCTGCCGCGGAGGGGGTCAACAAGCTGGCCGTGTTGGCCAGGGCCAGCGCTCCGCGCACCGACCCCAGCATGGCCGGGCCGGCCACTTGGCCGACGACGACGGAAAGGACGAGTTGGGCGCCACCCGACAGGAGCATGCCGACCGAGCTGAGCAACGCATCCTGCTTCAGGCGCGACCGATCAGCCACCGCGGGAATCCGATGTGGCCCAGTCGGCCAGCACGCGCGCGAACCGCGAGCCGTCCACCGCCCAGTCGCGCTCGCTAGCGGCGGCGTAAGCGCGGGCGGCCAGGCGGTCACGTTCAGGCCGATCGCCGTCCCAGCGACGCAGGATGTCGGCCGCGGCCGCGACGTCCCCGTACCCGACCACTTCCCCACACCCGGTTGTCTCCACCAACGTGCGGGACGCCTCATTGGGTGTGGTGATGGTCGGCACGGCATGTGCCATGTACTCCATCACCTTGGTGGGTTCGGAATGCGCGTAGTTCGGCTCGTCGTGCAGCAGGCTCAGCCCGGCCAGGGCCCCGGGGAGCCGCCGCAGGGCCGCGTCGTTGGGGACGAAGCCGGCGAAGACCAGATTGGGAAGCTCCCGCGCAGCCTCGGCCAGTGCCTGGGCAACGTCGTCCTTGGCGTTCCCGATCACCTCGACACGCATCTCGGGCACCAACCGAGCCAACGCGATGATCTCCCGGGCTCCGCGCCGCCACGTCAGGCTCCCCAGGTACACCACCCTCGGCTCTGGTTCGGCCGGCCAAGGCCCACCCGCGGGAACGCGCACCGAGTTCGGCACGAAGGGGTGGGCCCGGCGGAAGCGCTGCAAGTACGCCGATTCCGCGACCATGAGGTGGAACCAACGCTCTGCCACCAGTTCGGCCATGTGGATCAGCCTCGCGGTCGGCCGCTTCACCCAGGCTGGCAACTCGAGCATGGCCACCTGGGCCGGCACATCCTCGTGAACATCCCAGACCGCGGCCGGGCGCCGCCGCCCCGGCAACCGGGCGGCCCCCAGCGCGGGCAGCAGCTCGGGGTCGTGGACGAGCACCAGGTCGTGGCGCCCTCGTTCACGCAGGACCACGCCCATCGCCGCGAGCACGGCTGGAATGCGCCGCAACAGACCGCCACGCGACAGCGGTAGGTCGATCGCCCTCACGCCGGACGGAGCGGTTGTTCCCGTGGCCCTAAAGGCGGCCGCGTAGGTCACCTCGTGACCCGCTTCGAGGAGGGCCTTGATCTGTCGATGGGCGATCCTGGCGTCGCCCGGGGGGTGGGCGACCGTCATCACAAGGACACGTACCATCAACGCCGCCTGCCTGCCATGATCGCAGCGTACAACTGGAGCAGCCTGTCGACTCCGCGGGCGGAACTGTGTTCGGCGGCGACCCATGCGGCGCCCGCCAGCTCGGTCGACACCGCCTCGGGATCAGAAAGGGCGCTCGCCACGTGGCTCGCGAGCCGGCCCCCCAGTGCCTCGGACTGCGCGACCGTCAAGGCTGGGTCCGCCGACGTGGCGGGGTCCTGTGGCGGAAGTGCGTGTGCACGAGCGATGTCGACGCCGCCGAGGACCGGTGGAACAGCCGCGCCGCTCTCGGAGTACCACCCCGCTCGCACCGGGGCGACCACCGGAACACCCATCCCGACGGCCTCCAGTTCGCTCGCCGCCAGCATGCCGGTGGGCTGGCCCACGACCACGTGCGCTTGCGCCAGCTCCGCCAGGAACGCGGAGTGGGGCAGGCGTGGGAGGAGTCGGACTCCTGCCGCGCTCGCCTGCTCAGCCCCGCTCCCCCAACGGATTCCCACCAGTTCAGCTTCTGGGGCCCGATGCTGGATCGCGCGCGCCGTGGCCAGTTGGACCTCCAGTCCTTTCACCGGTTCCCAGCGAGATGCGAAGAAGACGCGTGGTCGCTCGGCGGGCGCCCACGCTGGCAGGGCCTCAGTGTCGATGGGGACCGGGAGCAGCTGGGCGTCCGGCCGCCTTCTGACGTGTTCCGCCAGATCGGGGGTGGAGTAGAGGACCGCGTCGGCGGTGTCGATCGCTCGACGCACCAGCGGCCCCAGCTGCCGGTCGTACTGGTAACTGCGGGCATCGGTACCGTGCAGATGCAGCACCACCGGCCGTGGCACCCAACTGGTGTGACGGGTGACCGTGGCGAAGTGCACGTGCATGAGGTCCGCACGGGTCGCATCCAGGGCCAACCCTGCCAGCCAGGCAACTCCCCGCGCCCCGCGTCGCACCCACCGCTGCGTCCCCACCCAGCCAGGGTCCGTGACAGCGAGCGGCCGGTAGCGCCACGGAAGGTGCCGGCGCCTCGCCACCCCCATCAGGTTGGTCGTGGTGAACGCACAGTCGTTGATGTGGAGGACCCGCACTTCGTCACCGACTCCCACGTCGCTGCCTCTCGGCCACGACACGCTCCACCTGGTCAGCAACCCGGCGCGCGGCTGCCTCGAGTGAGCCATGCTCGCGCGCCCACGTCGCGATGCGTTCACGCTCTTGTGCCCCTGCGGGGGAACGGAGCATGCGGATCATGGCATCCGCCACGACGGACAACTCGTAGTCGACCACTTCGCCCAGCGCGTTGTCGTTGACGAGAGCGGCGCCATCACCGCCACCCACGTAGAGGGTTGGCACGCCGCACGCAGCGGCTGCGAAGACCTTCGTGGCCAGGGCGAAGCCGTACGGACCCGGACGCACGCTGGCCAGTGCTGCATGCGCGCCGCGGATCCACTCAGCTGTTTGGCGAGGACTCAGTCGAGGAAGGAAACGGACCGTGCCGGGCGGGAACCGACGCGCCGCCTCCTCCATGGCGGGGCGCTCCTCCCCCTGCCCGATGACGACCAGGCGAGCGGTAGGGATGGCGTCCAGCACGGCGCCCATGGCATCCACGAAGACACCCGCGCCGTGAACCTCGGAGGCTGTACCCGCGTAGACAAGGTAGGGACCATCGATGGCGGAACGTTCACCATCGGGCCGGAAGGACGTGATGTCTGCGCCGTGCCCCGTCAGGACGAGACTGGCCTCGGGGGCCAGCGCATGGATGCGTTCGACGAGCCCCGGGTAGACCGTCACGACCCGGGCGGCGCCGTTCAATGCGACCCGCTCAACGGCGCAGAGAACGACCAGCACCGGCCGGGGCGCACCCGTGCTGCGGGCCGCCATCGACCAGATGTCGGCCGCGTAGTAGACGTACGGGCGTCGCAGCAGTGCCGATGCCAGCCGCACCATCACGCCGGTGGTCGGCGGCGGCTCGACAATCACGATGTCGGGCGTCCTGTGCGCCAGGAGTCGAAGGAGGACGGGCACGTCGAACGACAGGTACGGCAGGTAGCCCCGCACGTAACCCTCACGATTGCGTAGTGCCGGCCAGCGCGAGATCTTCCCGGCGACACCCGTCGTGGCCCGCTCCGCCTCCCCCGGGACCGTCGTCGTGAGGACGTCGACCACGAACCCCCGGGCCATCAGCTCGCCCCGGAGTGCCTTCAGTCGGAAGCTGGCAGCCGCTGGTTCGGGTTCGAAGATGCGCGACACGATGACCGCGCGAGGAACCGGGGCGGCCGCAGCTGCGACCGCCCCGGACCCGGGCTGGTGGCTGATGTGAGCCACCTTCACCTACTTGGCACGGTCACTGGAACTGGAGGTGTCCGCACGCCAGACCCGACCCATCGGCGGCCAGGCCGAAGCGGTCCGCGTAGCCCCGTTCCAACCAGTAGTCGTAGTAGGCCTGGGCCTGCGCCTGGGTCTGGAAGCTGGCACAGGTGACGGTACCGACGGCGGGCGGGGTGTCTCCGCCCGGCACCGGCACCGTCGGTGTCGGCGTCGGCGCGGGAGCGGTCGGCCCACCAGGAGCCTCGGTGATCGCCTTGGTCCCGCCAGTGGCCTCCTGGATCAGCGGCGACTGGCCTGCGCAGTCGACCACGGCGTTCACCGACGCGTCGGACACTGCACCGCTCCCGCCGAGAACCACGATCTTCTTCGGCTGCACTCGGCGCACCTCGGTGCAGATCTGTGTTGAGACCCCATTCGCGGGCACGATGAAGACAGGTGCTCCGTGCACGGCGGCGGCGGACACTCCGGCGAGCGCGTCAGGGTAGTTGGCGCCGGACGCGATGAACACCGTGTCCTTCGTGGTCGGCAGGACGGCGCGCAGGACCGCAGCGGCTGTGCCGTACCGGTCCGCGCCCGCGAAGCGACCTGCGTCCTGCACCCTGTACTCATATGCCTCACGGGCCGTGGAATCAGCGATGGCGGAGGAGCCACCCACGACCAGGATGTGTCGAGGGTCCAGCCGTTCGAGCTCGACGCCGGTGGATGCCGGTAACCCCACGCGAGGTGTCAGCAGCACCGGGCCCCCGGCCAGAGCGCCTGCCGACGACGCCGAGAGCGCGTCAGGGAAGGATGCGCCCGAGGCCACGAAGGCAAAGGGGGTGTCGATGCCGAAGTTCTGGTTCGACAGCAGGGATGCGGTCTCGTACCTGTTCACGCCAGCCACGCGCTTCACACTGGCGCTCTTGTCGGCCAGCTGCGAGCGAACGTCATCCGAGACCGCCCCCTCGCCGCCCACGATCACGATGCTCTGCGGCTTCAGGCGATCGATCTCGGCCGACACAGCGCCTGGGATCTCGCCCTTCTTCACCAGGAGCAGGGGCGCCTTCTTCTGGCCAGCCACTGCACCTGCCGCCAGGGCGTCGGGGTAGTCCTCTCCGCTCGCCACGAACAGCGTGCCCACGCCGGGCTCGAAGTTCTTGGTGGAGACCTGCGCGCTGGTGGCGTATCGATCAGCGCCAGCGATACGCTCAACCGAGACCGTGGCCGCATGGGCCGGCGACGCCGTCACCATGCTTGCCGCCAGAGCCAGCGAGGCGACCGCCCCCGCCACTTTGACCGTGCTGTTCCGAGTACTCACAAGCCCCTCCGTCGTCTATGGCTCTTCACGAGCAGTCCAGGCGCTGCCAGTCAAAACTATAGCCTCGCCCGCCGGGCGTCCACGGCCCGACACAGCCATCACCGTTCAGGACGCAACTCCAGTTCGATGTCCCGTGGGGCATGCCTGAAGTACCTGTTCCCGATCTTCGGGTCGTCGGGGTCATGCACCCAGTCGGGGTAGGGAAAGCGCGGCAGCACGACCTTGTCGGCTCGCTCGGTCACAGCCGCCTCCATCAGCGCCACCCTCTCGGCGCTGACCCGCGCGTTGCCCTCCTGGATCACGAAGTAGAGCGAGAGCAATCCCATGACTCCGACCAGGCAGGCGACTCGGAACGCACGGAGGCCAGGACCCCGACCTTCCAACAACGGGCGAGAGAGAAGCGCCAGGAGCGCCACCAGGGTGATCGTCGGCCCCACCAGGTTGCGGGGTCCGATCGGGGAGACCACCAGCAGCGGCCCCAGCATCAGCAGCGTTGCGGCCAGGAGCCCGACGAACACGGGCACGTCGACCTTGGCCAGCAGACGCAGCCCCAGCCACACCACCAGAGCCAACGCGGCGAAGAGCGCCACGGCGTCCGCGGCCAGCATGCGACGCTGACACGTGTCCATCGTCGGGCCGGCGCACAACAACGACCCAGGAGCCAGTACGCGGCTCGACATGCCGTACAGCGCGATCGCCCCCGTCAGCAGGAGGATGCCTCGCGATCTCCTGGTGGCGACGCCCAGAGCAACCAGCCAGGTCATCAAGACCCCATTGGAGAAGAGGAACGACCTGGTGATCACCGAGTAGTTGGTGACCGCCTTGTCGAGGGCGCCGGCGATTGTCTGCGGGTAGGAGAAGTATGCGTCCTCATGGTTGAACACCTCCACCAGACCGGGCGATGCGAACATCACCCAGGACCCGACCACCGCGCCAATGAGCCACCCGACCATTGCCGCGCTGGACTTTCTGTGAACGAGGAGAGCCCAGACCACGCCACCGACAGCCAGGCCGAGGAGGGCCACGTTGACATGCTCGACGAACAGGGCTGAGGCGAAAGCGACCAGCCCGCATGTCACGCCCGCCACCCACGACCGATCGTGGGAAGGCCACCGACCGCTCAGGCTCCCCACGAGCCACAGGATGCCGAGCAGCGGCGGGAGGTAGTTGAAGAACCCGGCCGACCACACATAGCTCTCGCGGAAGACTCCGGCCGGGAGAAGGAACACCCCTGCGAAGATGGCCAATCCCAGCCAGACCGAGTGGCCCCGAGGAGACCCCGGCCCACGTTCGGTCGGCGCCTGGATGAGCCGCTGCGTCACAGCGACCAGCGCAACCACCGTCACTGCCTTCGCCAGGGCACGCACCCACGCAGGGTCGATCAACAGGAACGAGAGGGTGTTGCCCACGATGCGACCGTTGTGGCCGTTGTACGACGTGATGGCCTGTTCCAGGTACCCGCCCACCGAACGATCGGGGAACGCGATCCGGCGCCAGTCATCGCTGGTGGGTGGGAACAGGAGCGCCAGCACAAATACCGCGGCACCCAAAGCCGCCCATGTGAGCCACATGGCAGGGGCGGCCCGGGGTCCGGCTCGATGCACTGCGCGAGTAGGCACATGGTGCCCACGGTCACCCATCCCACACCTCCGACCCGACCACCCCAAGGGGGGCACGCCGCCCCCCTGCGAGCCTCAGACTAGAGTGTCCTCATGCCGGGTCGCGCGTTCAGGGCAAAGAGCCATGAGGTCTGATGTCGCTGTGGTCGTTCCCGTCTACAACGAGGAACCCATCGTAGCGAGCGTCGTCACCCCGCTGAGAGCCGCCTTCGAGCATGTCATCTGCGTGAACGATGCCAGCACCGACCAGTCGGCCACCGCGATCGCAGGAACCGGCGCCTACCTCCTGAACCACCCGACCAACTTGGGTCAAGGTGCGGCTCTGCAGACGGGGATGGAGTTCGCCCGACTGATCTGCGGCGTCCGTTGGGTCGTCACGTTCGATGCCGACGGCCAACACCAGATCGATGATGTGACCCGGATGCTGCACGTTGCAGAGACCACCGGGGTCGACGTCGTGCTCGGCTCACGCTTCCTCGATGCCACGCCCGTCGGCATGCCGAGGGTGAAGCGGTTGGTCCTCAAGGCTGCGATTGCCTTCAGCAACACGGTGTCAGGGTTGAGGCTCACCGACACCCACAACGGCCTGCGGGTGCTGGCTCGGCGGGTTGTGGATGAACTCCAGATCACCTTGCCCGACATGGCGCACGCGTCCGAGATCATCGAGATCATCGCTGCCAAGGGTTACTCCTACCGGGAGGTGCCTGTGACGATCACCTACAGCGACTATTCCAGGGCCAAGGGGCAGTCGATCATCAACGCGGTCAACATCGCCTTCGACACATTGCTGAGGAAGGTGAGCCGCTGATGTGGGTTCAAGTGGTGATCATCGCGATCAGCCTGATCCTTGTCGTCTACTTCCTGCGGTTCGGCCGAGCCTCGACCATCAGCGCCAGCAAGAAGGCGGGGCTGGTCCTCCTGGCCATCGCGATGGTCGTGACCGTCCTCAACCCCGCCATGACAACGTGGGTTGCCCAGCGCATGGGTGTGGGACGCGGCGCTGACCTGCTCCTCTATGCGCTGACCATGGCCTTCGTCGTGTACGCCCTCACGCAGTACACCAACCGGCAGCGCGAGCGCGATGCCATGCACCGAATCGCTCGGCGCGTTGCCCTGTTGGAGGCAACGGCGACGTACGGCGAGCGACCCACGCCACCAGACGTCCCTGCCACCCCGTCCCGCGACGAACTCAGCCAGGACTGAGAAGGCCCGCCGCGACGAGCTTCCTTCGCGGCACGCAGGACGAGTGGCCGCAACCCGGCCATGCCACTGGCGACAACCACCCGTCATGGGGTTGAATACTCCCGGGCGGGTTCATGGGTCGAGTGGCGCTCCCTCCATTGCCGCGGGTTTGGTTTCAGACATAAGACTCGCCCTCAACAGGGGCCGCCCTCGGTGCTGGATGTGGAGCCGAGGGCGGCCCTTCTGATCGCCACCACGGGCGACCTCGCCTACAGGCGGACGACCCCGGGCGCCCGGCTCACGCCGCGGGTGTCGAAGAAGAGCGGGGCCGCGGCGGCGATGGCGTCCAGGTCGTAGCTGCGATGGTCCTGCAGCAGGACGACGATGTCGGCGTCCGCGGCGGCTGCGAGCAGGTCCTCGACGCGGTCGAGCGCGATGCCGCCCAGGTCCCACCGGGTGACGAACGGGTCGTGGAACCGCAGGTCGGCCCCCTTGTCGAGCAGGATCTGCCCCACCACCAGCGCGGGCGACTCCCGCTGGTCGGCGATGTCGGGCTTGTACGTGACGCCCAGTGCCAGCACCGAGCTGCCCCGCAGCGCCTTGGCGCCCTCGTTGAGCAAGTCGGCGATGCGGCCCACGATGTAGGCCGGCATCGCGTGGTTGATCTCCTGAGCGAGCTCCACGAACCGGAACTCACGCCCCAGGGAGCGGCGCACCTCGTAGCCGAGGTAGTTCGGGTCGATCGGGATGCAGTGCCCACCCACCCCGGGGCCGGGCCGGAACGCCTGGAAGCCGAACGGTTTCGTGGACGCCCCGCGGATGACCTCCCAGATGTCGATCCCGAGCTCGTGGCACAGCACCGCCATCTCGTTGACCAGCGCGATGTT
The DNA here is from genome assembly GCA_934678955.1 of uncultured Austwickia sp. The sequence goes on from CAKUSI010000040.1 coordinate 17,716, forward strand.
GACGTGGCGGTAGGTGTTCTCCAGCAGCTTGGCGGTCTCGGCCTCGCGGGTGCCCGACATCGACACCACGTCCTGGACGAACGTCGCGTAGAAGGACGCTGCGGCGTCCGTCGCTGCGGGGGTGATGCCCCCGACGAGCTTGGGCGTGTTGGTGATGCCGTACTCGGGGAAGCCGGGGTTGACGCGCTCTGGGGAGAACGCGAGGAGGAAGTCCTCGCCGTGGGTGTGCCCCTGCGCGTGCAGGATCGGCAGGACGACGCCCTCGGTGGTGCCCGGGTAGCTCGTTGACTCCAGCACCACCGTCGTGCCCGGGCGCAGCCCGCGCCCGACGGTGTCGGCGGCAGCGCGCACGGCGTCCAGGTCGGGAGCGCCCCCGTCCCCCAGTGGGGTGGGCACGCAGATCACCGCGACGTCGGCGTCCGCGACCACGCCGGGATCGGTGGACGCCCGGAAGCCGAGCTCCAGCATCTCGGCCACGTCGGCATCCGACAGGTCGTCGACGTGGGAAGCGCCCGCGTTCAGCGACTGCACCACCCGGCTCGACACGTCGAAGCCGTCCACCCGCCACCCCGCGCGGGCTGCGGCCTGGGCCAGGGGCAACCCCACATAACCGAGCCCCAGCACAACCAGACGTCCTGCCACCGAACCTCCCGACGTTGCGGCCGCGCGTGGTGGCAGCCGTCCGAAACACACGCATCCTACTGCGGCAGCACCGCCACCCCGCACGCCTCACGCCGGGCGGCGCGAGGCGGAGGGACGTCAACCCAGTTCGATGAGCGCTTCGCCACCCGCGACCGAGTCGCCGCGGCTGACGAGGATGCGGGCGACCTTGCCATCGGCCGGCGCGGTGATCTCGGTCTCCATCTTCATGGCCTCGAGCACGCAGA
>CAKUSI010000041.1 GCA_934678955.1 uncultured Austwickia sp.
CGCCATCCGGCGCGCCCGCGGCGTCGCCTCGCGCTCCCGCGCCTGCTCCTCACCCTCCGACGCCACAACCCGCACCTGCGGCGCCGGCGGTGCCCTCCAAGGCCGGACGCAACCTCCCCGCGGCCATCGGCGTGGGGGCGGTGCTCGGCGGGCTCATCCTCGGCACGCTCCTGTGGAACCCGTGGGCATGGATCGTCCTCTACACTTCCTCCCTGCTCATCGGGGTGTGGGAGCTGGCCCGCGCGTTCGGCCAAGGCCGTGTCCGCATCCCCCTCGTCCCGTGCCTGCTGGCAACCGCCGTCATGGGCCCGGCCGCGCTCGTCGGCGGACCGGGCGCGCTGCTGCTCGTCCTCGGGGCGAGCCTGATCCTCCTCGTGCTGTGGCGCTCTGCCCGAGGGCTGGACGGGGCGGCGCGGGATGTCAGCGCGGGGGCGTTCGTCATCGGGTACGGGCCGTTCCTGGCCGCCTTCACGACGCTGATGGTGGCCACGCCCGGCGACGGCGCACTGCGGGTGATCACGTTCGTGCTGGTGACGGTCTTCAGCGACATCGGCGGGTACGCGGTCGGGGTACTCGCCGGCAAGCACCCCATGGCGCCGTCGGTGAGCCCCAAGAAGTCTTGGGAGGGCTTCGCCGGGTCTATCCTCGCGTGCGTACTGACCGGGTCGATCAGCCTCCCGATCCTTCTCGGCGGATCGCCGTGGGCCGGCGCCCTGTTCGGCGTGGTGATGGTCCTGCTCGGCACGCTGGGCGACCTGGTCGAATCCATGATCAAGCGGGACCTCGGCGTGAAGGACCTCGGCACGATCCTCCCCGGCCACGGTGGCCTCATGGACCGCGTCGACAGCCTGCTGGTCGCCGCCCCCGTGGCGTGGCTGCTCCTGTTGCTGATGGTGCCGCCCCCCGCCTGACTGCGAGCCGGTGGTGCCGTCCTGCGAAACTGGTGCGATCATGACGACCCCGCAGCCCGCTCGTACGGCCCTTTCCGTGACACCTACCGGCTCCCCGCGCACGGCCGGCGCCACCGCAGCGACGGTCCCGCACCAGCCGGCCGTGCACCTCGCCGACCTCGACATGGCTGGCCGGAAGGACCTGGTGGCCTCGCTCGGTGCCCGCGCTTTCCGCGCCGCGCAGCTGTCGACGCACTACTTCGAGCGACTCGTGGCCGACCCGGCCGCCATGACCGATCTGCCCGCAGCCGGCCGCGAGGAGCTGGTGGCGGCGACGCTGCCGCCGCTGCTGCATCGCGTCCGAGACGTCGAGGCGGACGACGGTGCCACGGTGAAGACCGCCTGGCGACTGACCGACGGGTCGCTCGTGGAATCCGTCCTGATGCGCTATCCGCGGCGCGTCACGATCTGCGTGTCCAGCCAGGCCGGGTGTGGGATGAACTGTCCGTTCTGCGCGACCGGTCAGGAGGGGCTCACCCGCAATCTGTCGACCGCCGAGATCGTGGAGCAGGTGGTTGCCGCCGCCCGAGCGCTGCGGCACGGCGAGCAATCCTCCTGGGGGGCCGACCTGGAGCGGGAGGGGGACCGGGAGGCTCGCCGAGTGGGCAACGTGGTGTTCATGGGCATGGGGGAGCCGCTGGCCAACTACGAGCGGGTGATCGCCGCGATCCGACGACTGGTCGCGCCACCACCCGACGGGCTCGGCATGTCGGCGCGCGGCATCACGGTCTCGACGGTGGGCCTGGTTCCCGGAATCCACCGACTCGCGGGGGAGGGGCTGCCGCTCACGCTCGCGCTGTCGCTGCACGCCCCGGACGACGCGCTGCGCGACGAGTTGGTCCCCATCAACCTGCGCTTCCCGCTGGCGGACGCCCTGGACGCCGCGCGCTCCTACTTCGAGACGACCGGGCGTCGGGTCTCGATCGAGTACGCCCTGATCCGCGACGTCAACGACCAGGCGTGGCGCGCCGACCTGCTGGCGCAGGAGTTGAATCGCCGAGGGCGGGGCTGGGTGCACGTCAACCCGATCCCCCTGAACCCCACGCCCGGGTCGCGGTGGACCGCCTCTCGCGCCGGGGTGCAGCAGCAGTTCGTGGAGCGCCTGCGGGCGGGAGGCATACCGACCACCGTCCGCGACACGCGGGGGAGCGACATCGACGGGGCGTGCGGGCAGCTCGCGGCGGCCACGGCATGAACGCCGAGCACGAGGTGAACGTCGAGCACGAGGTGAACGCCGACCGCGAGACGCACGCAGGCGGCGTGAACGTCGATGAATACCCGGGCCTCCCGGCGCGCGGGGCCACGATCCATCGCCACACCGGGCGGGTCATCCCCGTCGACGAGGCGCACCGGGCCCTGCTGCTGCTGGGCAGCGAGCCGGACCGCCCGGCGTGGCGGTTCTGGTTCACGATCGGGGGCATCGCGGACCCGGGGGAGAGCCTGCGGCAGGCGGCCACGCGGGAGTTGGCCGAGGAGGTCGGCATCGTGGTCGCAGAGGAGGCGCTGGGCGAGCCCTACCTGGAGTCGGTGATCGAGTTCGACTGGGCCGGCCGCCGGATCGTCCAACACCAGACGTTCTTCGCCGTCCGTCTCCCGAAGGGGGCCGCGCCCCACCTCGGCGGCCTGGATGCGGTCGAGCAGGACACCACGTTCGATTGGGGCCTGCGCTCGGTCGCGCAACTGGAAGCCGAGCCGAACACGCTGGCGACCCCGGAACTGCCCGGCTACGTGGCGGCGGCGCTGGACGAGCTCCGCCGCCGTGAGGGCCTCGGTGCCGGCTCGCGGGAGGCCCCCGGGGCGTGACGCCCGTACGATGCCAGCACCCGGAAGGGGGCTGCCATGCGTCTCACCCGCCTGCGTCGACATCGCGAGCCCGGTTCCCGTGAGGGCGGTTCCGTGTCGCCCGCCGACGCGGACGGGACGCTGGTCGCCGAGCTGAGCCGGGAGCTTGGGCCGGAGCAGGTGCGCAGCCGGCCTCTCGATCTCGCGGCGCTCAGCCACGACGCGTCCCACTTCCTCCTTCGCCCGCGGGTCGCCGTGATCGCCCGCGACGGGGGCGACGTGGCGGCCGCGATGGCGGTGGCCCGACGACACGGTGTGCCGGTCACCTTCCGCGCCGGGGGCACGAGCCTTTCCGGACAGGCCGGCACGGACGGAGTGCTGGTGGATGTGCGGCGCCGCTTCCGCGGCTTCGAGATCCTGGACGGCGGCGCGCGCGTCCGCTGCGAGCCGGGCGTGACGCTGCGGGAGGTCAACGCGGCGCTGCTGCGCCACGGGGCGGCCCTCGGCCCGGACCCCGCGAGCGAGGTGGCGTGCACGATCGGCGGGGTGGTCGCCAACAACTCGAGCGGTATGACGTGCGGCACCGAGGCGAACGCGTACCGGACCCTCGCCGCCCTGCGCGTCGCCCTGCTCAGCGGCACAGTCGTCGATACCGGCGAACGCGACGCGGACGCCCGGCTGCGGCACGACGAACCACGGCTGTGGGAGGGCCTGGCCGCCCTGCGCGACGAGATCCGCGGGACGCCGGTCTGGGTGGCGCGGATCCGCCACCAGTTCTCGATGAAGAACACGATGGGCTACGGGCTCAACTCGTTCCTCGACCACGACGACCCGGCGCAGATCCTCGCGCACCTCATGGTCGGCTCCGAGGGAACCCTCGGCTTCGTGCTGTCCGCGACATTCGACACGCTGCCCCGCCTTCCGGAGGCGGCGACCGGCCTGCTCGTCTTCGACGACGCGCGCGCGGCCGCGGACGCCCTGCCGGACCTGGTCGCCGCGGGTGCCCGCACCGCCGAGCTGATGGACGCGGCCTGCCTGCGGGTGGCGCAGCGGGCCCGCCTCGACGCCGTTGAGGGCATGAGGATCGGCCGGCAGGCCGCACTCCTGGTCGAGCTGGCCGAGGCGGACGCGGCGGCGCTGGCGGAGCGAGTGGAGGCGGCGGCGCCGGTCCTCGCCGGGCTTGCAGCGTTGGCCCGGCCCGCGGACCTCGCGACCGATCCGGCGCTGCGGAAGCAACTGTGGCGTGTCCGCAAGGGCCTGCACACCGCCGTGGCCGGCCCTCGCCCGGTCGGGACCACGGCACTCCTGGAGGACGTGGCGGTGCCGATGCGGGCGCTGCCCGACACCGTGGACGCGCTGGGGGAGCTGTGCGGACGCCACGGGTACGACGACGCCGTCGTGTTCGGCCACGCCCGGGACGCGAACCTCCACTTCATGCTCACCGCGGATTTAGGGCGTGAGAGCGAGGTGGAGCGCTACGCGGTGTTCACCGAGGACCTGGTCGATCTCGTCCTCGCCGCGGACGGGACGCTCAAGGCCGAGCACGGCACGGGCCGGATCATGGCCCCCTACGTGCGACGGCAGTATGGCGATGCGCTCTACGAGGTGATGGTCCGCGTCAAGGACCTGTTCGACCCTGGCCGCATCCTCGGTCGCGGGGTCATCATCGGTGACGATCCTGTCGCCCACCTGCGGCACCTGAAGGTCGGGGTCGCGATCGGGGAGCAGGCCGCGGCGGTGCCGCAGGCGGAGGCCTGCGTGGAGTGCGGCTACTGCGAACCGGTCTGCCCCTCCCGCGACCTCACCACGACACCCCGGCAACGGATCGCGCTGCTGCGCGACCTGGCCCTCGCCTCTGCGGCCGAGCGCGCCGCGATCGAGGCGGACTTCGGCGATGCGGCGATCGACACGTGCGCGGTCGACGGCCTGTGCGCGCTGGAGTGTCCCGTGGGTATCGACACCGGGGCACTCATGAAATCGCTGCGGGAGCGGCGGCACAGCGCCGCCAGCCAGGAGGTGGGGCGCCGCGTGGCCGAGCACTGGGGCGCCACCCTGGACGGTCTTCGGCTCGGCGTGGCGCTGGCCGGGCGCATGTCGCCTCGCGTACGCATCGGGACCTCCCGCCTCGCCCGTGCGGTGGCCGCCCGGGAGGTCATACCGCTGGTCGGGGAGGACCTTCCCGCGCCGGGCAGGACCCGGGCGACGACCGCTCGTCGGCCCCCCGGCGACGTCATCCTCTTCCCTTCGTGCCTGTCCGAGCTCTTCGCGCCCGCGCCGACGCCCCCTGCCTCTCCGCCGTGCGCCGGCGGCGCCGGGCCTGCCTTCCTCGCCCTCTGCGACCGCGCGGGCGTGCGGGCGGTCCTGCCCGAGGGCGTGCATGACTGCTGCTGCGGCACCGTCTGGCGCTCCAAAGGGCTCACGGCCGGGCTGGGGGTGATGGCGCCGCGGACCGCCTCGGCGCTGCTCGCGGCCAGTCGGCAGGGGCGGGATCCGATCGTGAGCGACTCCTCGTCGTGCACGCAGGGTCTGCGCGCGCTGCCGGAGGACCTGGGCCGCGCGGGTCACGCTGAGCTCGCCGATCGGGTGGCGGGCCTGCGGATCCTCGACGCGGTCGAGTACGTGGCGCAGCACCTGCTGCCGGCGCTCCCGCCTGCCCGTCGGCTGGCGTCCGTTGTCGTCCACCCGACCTGTGCGGATTACCGGGCCGAGGGGGTCGACTCTCTGCTCCGGGTCGCCTCGGCGGGGGCGCAGCGAGTGGAGGTGCCGCCGCACGCGGGCTGCTGCGGCTTCGCGGGAGACCGCGGGATGCTGCACCCGGAGCTCACGGCCAGCGCCAGCGAAGCGGAGGCCGCTGAGGTCTGCGAGCGCGCCTACGACGCATACGTGTCCACGAACAGGACGTGCGAAGCCGGGATGAGCCGCGCGACCGGCAGGCCCTACCGACACGTGCTGGAGGTCCTGGAGGAGGCCACCCGGTGAGCCCACACGGACCGGTCGGCGCGGGATCCGGCCTGGAGCGTGGCTCCTCGCCAAATCTTGTCTATCCTGTGTCGCTTTCGTGATTGGAATCCCCGCCGTCTTGGGCGACAATAAGCGCATCGGGGTACCGCTCCAACCAGTATCGTCCTCTTCGTTTCGCCAGGTCATGCGTCGCGCGACTGCGTCGACCGCGGAACGTGGACCGGACGTGGGCGAGCCGCTCCCTCGTGCCTTGACCCTTTCCGATGGCGGATCCCAAAGCCCTAGTTGGGATCCCCACCACGAGCCACGGCACCTTCCGCTGACTGTAGGGGGTCGGCGATGCAGGTGTCGTGACGCCGAGTCTTCACGGTCTCGGCGTGCACAGGGGAGCGCCGGCGCGGGATTGTAGGGGTCCCGCGCCGGCGCGGCTGTTCCCTCGTCGTGCTCGGGCCGACCGTCCACGGGACCCGCAGGCGACGGGCAGTCGAGGCGATGGGCGGTCGAGGCGATGGGCATCAGAATCGGCATCCCCCGGTGCAGGGTCGGGCCGGTGAGTGGTGCGACGAGTCGAGTCGGCACGGGTGTCCGTCCGGCGTGGGCGCCATACCGCCCGTCGAAACGGGTGAAATTGCTCACCCTCTAAACCGCGCGTGAGGCGCTCATCACAGGAATGATTCCTCCATGAGCAACGGCGCCTACGCATCGGTCCACCATGAGAGCGTTACCGACCCAGCAGCCTTCTGGGGGAAGGCAGCGGAAGTGATCGACTGGATCACTCCTCCCACGAAGATCCTGGACGACAGCAACCCGCCGTTCTATCGGTGGTTTGCCGACGGCACCCTGAACACCTGTTACAACGCCATCGACCGGCACGTCGCCGCAGGTCGGGGCGACCAGGCCGCGGTGCACTACGAGAGCCCGGTGACGGGTTCTTCTCGCACGCTGACGTATTCGGAGCTGCTCGAGCAGGTGAGCAAGTTCGCCGGCGTGCTGCGCTCCCTCGGCGTCGAGAAGGGCGACCGGGTCGTCATCTACATGCCGATGATCCCCGAGGCGCTCATCGCGATGTACGCGTGCGCGCGGCTCGGCGCGATCCACTCGGTCGTGTTCGGCGGGTTCGCGCCGGCCGAGTTGGCCGCCCGCATCGAGGACGCCAGCCCGAAGGTGATCATCGCCGGCTCCTGCGGGATCGAGCCCAACCGCGTGATCCCGTACAAGCCGTTCCTGGACGCCGCCATCGAGCGCAGCAGCCACAAGCCCGACAAATGCGTCGTCTTCCAGCGCGAGCAGGTGACGGCCGACATGGGTGAGCGGGACGTCGACTGGGTCGAGGCCATGAGCGGGGATGTGGAGCCCGCCGAGTGCGTCGAGGTCAAGGCGACCGACCCGCTCTACGTGCTGTACACCTCCGGCACGACCGGGAAGCCGAAGGGCATCGTGCGCGACAACGGCGGTCACGCGGTCGCGATGGCGTGGTCGCTGCCGGCCCTGTACGGCACCGGCGCGGGTGAGGTCTTCTGGGCCGCCAGCGACGTGGGCTGGGTCGTCGGCCACAGCTACATCGTGTATGCGCCGCTGCTCGCGGGCGCGACGACGATCATGTATGAGGGCAAGCCGGTGGGCACCCCGGACGCGGGGGCGTTCTGGCGGGTCATCGAGAAGTACAAGGTGGCGGCGCTGTTCACGGCTCCGACCGCGTTCCGGGCGATCAAGAAGGAAGACCCGGAGGCGTCGCACCTGGCCAAGTACGACGTGTCCTCGATGCGCCGGCTGTTCCTCGCGGGCGAGCGCCTGGACCCCGACACCTACCAGTGGGCCACCGACATCCTGAAGATGCCGGTCATCGACAACTGGTGGCAGACGGAGACCGGGTGGCCCATCGCCACCAACCCGGTCGGGATCGAGGAACTGCCGATCAAGGCGGGCTCCCCGTCGGTGGCCACGCCGGGCTACGACGTGCAGGTTCTGGACGACCAGGGCGAGCAGCTGCCGGCGGGCACCGACGGTTCGATCGCCATCAAGCTGCCGATGCCGCCGGGGACGCTGCCCACGCTGTGGCAGGACGACGCGCGGTATGTGAGCAGTTACCTGTCGGCGTACGAGGGCTATTACCTCACGGGTGACGGGGGTTACATCGATGAGGACGGCTACATCTACGTGATGGGCCGCACCGACGACGTGCTCAACGTTGCGGGGCACCGCCTCTCGACGGGGTCGATCGAGGCCGCGCTGGCCGGTCACCCGTTGGTCGCCGAGTGCGCGGTCATCGGCGTGGCCGACGAGATGAAGGGTCAGATCCCGCGGGCGTTCGTCGTCGTGAAGTCCGGCGTGGACGTCTCCGACCCGTCCGTCTCCGAGAACCTCAAGGCCGAACTCGTCCAGCGGGTCCGCGCCGAGGTCGGTGCGGTGGCGGCGCTCAAGCTGGTCGACGTGGTCATGGCCCTGCCGAAGACCCGTTCCGGCAAGATCCTGCGCAAGACCATGCGCCAGATCGCGGACGGGCAGGAGGCCCAGGTGCCGAGCACGATCGAGGACGCGAGCGTCCTCGACAAGCTCCGTCCCGTCCTTCGCCCCGGCCAGGGCACGGTCGACTGACGGTGGGGAGTCCCTTCGCCTCGGGCGGCTGAGAACGCGCCCGAGAAGACGCATCAGGGGCTCGTCCGCATCCCGCGGGCGGGCCCCTGACGCGTGCGCAGCGGATCGCCGTGCTGCCGCGTACCCCCGGTCGACGCGGGCTCGCTTCGTACTCGGTGCCGGCTTGCTTCGTACTACGAGCGGGCTACCGCGAGCCGGCCTTCTTGTCCCTGGCCTCGGCGATCTTCGCGGACTTCTCCCGCTCCAGCCGGGCGAGCGGATCGTCCTCACCGCCGAGCTGCGCCGGGCCGAACACCGTCATCACTGCTTTGCGGAGCCTCCAGCCGATCCGGTAGCCGAGGCTCAATCCGTCGCTGCTCATCGCTGCTCCCAAGAATGTGACGCGTGGCGCCCGACCAGGGCGCCTGTGGCCAGGCTACTTCCGGTTCGAGGCAGCGGCCAGCGACGAGCCGGCCCGAACAGTCCCATCGGTCCACAGCCCCCGCGGCCGGGGTGTCCATCCACAGGATCCGTGGCGCGCCTTCGCCGTGTCCTTCGCCCCGTGGTGGAGTGACGCCGGTGAGCGTCCTGAACGAGGGGGAGACATGACGGTGATGACCGTGGACACGACCGTGATGGCGCAGGCTGCTCAGGCCCTGCGTCTCGCGGGCGGCGAGCTTGTGGCCGGCGCGGGCCAGCTCTCCGGTGGCTTCGGGATGCTGGCGTCGGCGGCCGGGGACGGCGGCGTGGCCGCGGCGGCCTTGGATGCGTCGCAGCGCTGGGGGCAGGCCCTGGCCCGGTGCGGGGCCGGTCTGTCCGCGCTCGGGGAGGGCCTGGGCCACGTCGCGAACGCGTACGCGTCCGTCGAGGCGACCGCGAGTGGGCGGATCGACGCCTGCCTGGCGGGGCTCCCGAAGCCGTGAGCGTGCAGCGCGCCGCGGGGTGGCCGGCGGAAGACGGCATCGTGCGCCTGCCCGGGGATCCCGAGACCCTCCGGCAGGCCGCGGCCTCGCTGGCGATGTCTGCCGAGGTCCTGACCGTGCACGGGCAGGACGTCGGCGCCCGCGCCGCCGAGCTCTCGGCGCACTGGGCCGGGGCGGCGGCTGCGGCCTTCGACGGCGGGGCCGTGGCGGTACGCCGGGCCGCGACGCAGGCCGGTGCCCAACTGCGGGGCGTGTCCGCCGCCGTGCAGCGGCACGCTGAGAGGCTGGAGGCCGCCCAGGAGAGGCTGCGCGTCGCGTCCGCGAGGGAGGAAGACGCCCTCGCCGATGCGACCGGTTTGGTGGCGACGCCCGGCGACGTGCTGGCCGAACACCTCGTGAGGCAGCGCATGCAAGCCGCGACGGACCAAGCGCGGGCCGCACGCTCGGCAGGGGAGGCGGCGTGCGTGGAGTGCACCGCGAGCGCGGGCGACCTGGCCAGAGTGCTGCGTGAGGCCGACCCCGAGGCGGCGCTCGTGGCGGGGCTGGGCGATCTCGGCGGACTTTGGTCCATGCGGGGAATCCCGGGCGACGTTGCCACGGTCGCCCGGCAGGGGCTCGCGACCGTGTCCCTGTGGGGTTCCGCCCTGACGATGCGCCGGATCTCCGCCGCGGCCGGCGGGGCGCCGCTGCTCGCGGGTGGTCGCGCGGAGCGCGCGCTCGGCCAGGCCACCGAGCGCGCGGCGTCCGCCCTGGCCCGACTGCACGGAGGAGCTGTGGGGCAGGGGGCCGCCAGCGTGATGGGCGCGGTGGGCCGCCGGGTCGGCCTGGGAGCGACGCTGGTGGAGGGCGTGTCGGATGCGGTGCACGGCGAGCCGTCCCAGGGCACGGCTCGGTCGCTGACAACGCGTGCACTCGGCGGTCTGGCGGCTGCCGGCTCGGGCGCCCTCCTCGCCCACGGCGCGGGCCTCGCGATCGCAGGGGGGCCGGTGACGCTCGCGGTGGCGGGCACCGCCGTCACCGCGTACGGGGTGTGGAAGGTCGGAACCACCATCTACGACCATCGCGCCGCGATCGCCCGGGCTGCCACCACGGCGGTGCGCAGCGCCGAGGCCGCGGGGCTCCGGGCGACCCGAGAGGCGGCGATCCGTCTGGCGAGGGCACCGGAGTCCGTCGGCCGAGCCGTCGGCGATGGCGTCCGGCAGACGAAGCAGGCGATCCGGGGCCTGGGCGAGCGCCTCCAAGGCGCGCGAGGCCTCGTCGGAGCGGTCGGGGCCCCGCCGTGATCCGGGGCTCAACCTCATATCGGAGGGATCGGAGGGATGGGAGGGATCGGAGCGCCATCGTGCCCGGCGGTGCGATCTCCAACAGCCCGGACGATGGCATGAACAGCCCGGACGATGGCATGAACAGCCCGACTCTGCGAGAGGTCTTGGTCCTCACCGACGAAGAGCTCGGTGCCCTGGCGGGACCGGGAGAACCGCTCGTGCCCTTGCCGCATTGGGAACGGCTGGGTCCAGCGCGCGAGTCCGTACGATCGGCGGCGCTTCGCGGCTTGGCCGCCCGCGGGCTGTGCGACGACGTGGGGATCCCGGACCCCCCACCGACACCGAAAGCGCCACCACCCGCGCCGACGCCACCTGGGGACGGCGCACCCCGAGAGCTGCCACCAGGACCGGTGCCACCGTGGACCCCGCCCGCACGGGTCCGGCCACCGTTGGTCGACCTGCTCTGCGTGCGAGCGCACCCCGAGTCCCTGCTGATGATCCACCGCACCCGCACTGCTGGTGCGGGAGTGGACCTGCTGACCCGGTACGTCTACGTGGTCGGCGAACTAGCGCTCATCGAGGACGTCAATCCGCTCGGGCTGCACCGCTTCGCGACGACGCGCCGGTCGGCCCTCGACGCCGTCCTGGAGGACTTCCTGGCGGTTCCCGAGCCGGGCGTAGGAGACCCGTGGACCGCCGCGCCTGCCATCTCGGGGCCGTCCTTGTTGGACCTGCGGCGGGAGTCCGCCCAAGCCTCGTTGGGTGAGTCGACGCTGGTGGCCGATGTCCTCGCGCGGCCGGCCGGACCGGACGGTCCCCGCGTGACCCGTACCGTTGTCTCGCTCTTCGTCCTGCCCGGGGGCACGTACGTGGGGAAGGCGCCCCTGAACGAGCAGCCGTGCCTTCTGCGCCGGCTCGACCGCCCAGTCGGTGGCTGGGCCGCGGCGCTGCTGGCGGGAGCGGCCCTCCTCGGCGTGGCGCAGCCCGACGGGTCGAGCAGCGGTGAGCCGCATCCTGATCCGAACACCGGTGATCCGAACACCGGTGATCCGAACACCGGTGAGCCGAACACCGGTGAGCCGAACACCGGTGAGCCGAACACCGGGCGGACGCTGTCCGGCGGGGCGACGGATCGGGCGCCGTGCCGGAGGGCTCCGGGGCATGGGCCAGAATCGGTGCCATGACTCGGCCTCGCGACGTCGTGATCCTGGGATCGACCGGCTCGATCGGCACCCAGGGCCTGGAGCTCATCACGCGTGACCCGGGCGCCTTCCGGGTCGTCGGTTTGGCTGCCGGCGGCTCCGACCTCGGACTGCTCGCTTCGCAGGCAGTGGCACAGCGGGCGCCCCGCGTGGGAGTGGCACGTGGCGACGTCCAGGACGTGCGTGCCGCCATCGAGGAGGCGGCCCGGCGCCAGGGTGTGACGGGGTACGACCCCGAGATCCTCGTCGGGGACGAAGCGGCCACGCAGATCGCCGCAACGCCCGCCGACGTGGTGCTCAACGGCATCACCGGGTCGATCGGGCTTCTGCCGACCCTCGCAGCGCTGCGCTCCGGCGCGACCCTCGCGCTGGCGAACAAGGAGTCCCTGATCGTCGGGGGCCCGATCGTGAAGGCGGCTGCCGCGCCCGGCCAGATCGTGCCGGTGGACTCCGAGCACTCGGCCCTCGCCCAGTGTCTGCGCGCCGGCGACGCGCGCGAGGTGCGCCGTCTGGTGCTCACCGCCAGCGGCGGCCCCTTCCGGGGGCGTCGCCGCGCAGAGCTGGGCGGGGTCACGCCGCAGGAGGCGCTCGCGCACCCCACTTGGGACATGGGCCGGGTCGTCACCACGAACTCCGCGACCTTGGTCAACAAGGGCCTGGAGGTGATCGAGGCGCACCTACTCTTCGACGTCCCGTTCGATCGGATCGACGTCGTGGTGCATCCTCAATCGATCGTCCACTCGATGGTCGAGTTCGTCGACGGTTCGACGATCGCACAGGCCAGTCCGCCCTCCATGCTCATCCCGATCGCGCACGCACTGGCGTGGCCCGGTCGGATCGCCCACGCCGCGCCCGGCTGCGATTGGACGCGCGCGCAGAGCTGGCAGTTCGAGCCCTTGGACGACGAGGCGTTCCCGGCGGTCGCCCTCGCTCGGCGGTGCGGCGAGGCAGGCGGGACGTTCCCGGCCGTCTACAACGCGGCCAACGAGGAGTGCGTGGACGCCTTCCACGAACGGCGCATCGGCTTCCTCGACATCGTCGACGTGGTGGCACGCGTCGTGGACGACTGGGCGGAGAGCGGTGGGACGGCCGGTGTCGGCCCCGAGACCGGGAGGAAGTCCGCAGCGGGCGACCGCAGCACCGGGTTGAAGCCCGACACCGGGGGAACGATCAACTCCCGGGGAGCGATCAATGCCGATGATGGAGCCGAAACCGGTGGGGGAGTAAGGAACTCCGGCGCATTAGCTGCAACCGGGAGCGAATCGGCCGATCTTGACGTTGCGCAGGTGTTGGCCGCTGAGTCCTGGGCTCGCGCCCGCGCCCACGCCGTCCTGCGCACCGCAATCCTGCCCACCGCAAACCTGCCCACCGCAAACCTGCCCACCGTGGAGGGAAACCTGCCGTGATGTTCCTGCTCGGCGTGCTCATCGTCGCGGTCGGCGTCGGCATCTCGATCGCGCTGCACGAGATCGGGCACCTCATTCCCGCCAAGCGCTTCGGCGTGCGTTGTCCCCAGTACATGATCGGGTTCGGCCCGACGATCTGGTCGACGCGACGCGGGGACACCTCCTACGGCGTCAAAGCCATTCCGCTCGGCGGCTTCGTGAAGATGATCGGTATGTTCCCGCCCAAACGGGGGGCGGACCCAAGTTCGCTGCGAGCCTCCAGCACGGGCCGGTGGGCGACGATGGTGGAGGACGCCCGCTCGACCAGTGCCCAGGAGATCGGCCCGGGGGACGAGGATCGCGTCTTCTACAAGCTCTCCACCCCCCGCAAGCTCGTCGTCATGCTCGGCGGGCCGGTGATGAACCTCCTGCTCGCGACACTGATCCTCGCGGGGATCGTCACGACGTACGGCATGGCGGTGCCCACCGACGGCACGGTCGTTACCTCGGTCGTGGAGTGCGTCCGTCCGGCCGATCAGGCCGGTGGCCAGCGCGATCAGGCATGCACCGCGGCGGACCGCCCTTCACCGGCGGCCCAGGCGGGCCTTCAGCCGGGGGACGAGATCGTCCGCATCGACGGGGTCCCGATCATCCGTACCGGCGACATCGCCGCCGCAATCCGGCCGAAGGCCGACCAACAGATCCAACTCACCGTCCTCCGCGACGGGTCCGAGCGGACCTTGCTCCTCACCCCGATCGAGAGCACTCTGCCCGTCTACGACGACGAGGGGGTGGCCCGTACCGGACCGGACGGCGCGACCCTGACCGAGCGCGCGGGATACGTCGGCATGACCAACGCCCAGCGCACGACGGTCGAGAGGCAGTCGGTGACGGTCGTGCCCGGTCTGGTCGCGGACGGCGTGGCAAAGACCGCCGGGGTCGTGGTGCGCCTTCCCCAGAAGATGGTCGACGTGTGGAACGCGGCCTTCGGCACCGCCGAGCGTGACATCAACGGACCGATCTCGGTGGTGGGCGTCGGGCGGATCGCCGGGGAGGTGACCGACGGGCAGATCGCCGGCGTCAGGTCCCCGTCGGAGATCACCGTGTTCCTGCTGAACCTGGTCGCGTCGCTGAACATCGCGCTCTTCGTGTTCAACCTCATCCCGCTGCTGCCGCTCGACGGGGGCCACGTCGCCGGCGCCCTATGGGAGGGTCTGCGGCGCCGCGTCGCTGCCCTGTTCGGCCGCCCCGATCCCGGGTACGTCGACGTGGCCAAGGGGCTGCCGGTCGCATACGGGGTGTCGATCGTGCTGATCGGCATGTTCGCCCTGCTCCTCTACGCGGACCTGGTCAAACCCATCCGGTTGTAGAACTGCGATACTGGCCCTCATGACGCTCGACCTCGGCATGCCTGCCGCGCCCCCCGCCGGCCCGGAGCCCCTCTCCCCTCGGCGGGAATCGCGCCGCATCCGCGTCGGCACCGTGGAGGTCGGAGGCGGCGCGCCGGTGAGCGTGCAGTCCATGACCACGACCCTCACGTCCGACGTCAACTCCACGCTGCAGCAGATCGCCGAGCTCACCGCGGCCGGGTGCGACATCGTCCGGGTCGCCTGCCCGAGCCAGGACGACGCGGACGCGCTGTCCGCCATCGCCAAGGCGAGCCAGATTCCCGTCATCGCCGACATCCACTTCCAGCCCAAGTACGTCTTCGCTGCCATCGAGGCCGGCTGCGCCGGGGTGCGGGTCAACCCCGGCAACATCAAGGCGTTCGACGATCAGGTCAAGGCCATCGCCCAAGCCGCCAAAGACCATGGCGTCTCGCTGCGAATCGGCGTCAACGCCGGAAGCCTCGACAAGCGGCTGCTCGCCAAGTACGGCTCCGCCACGCCCGAGGCCCTCGTCGAGTCGGCCGTCTGGGAGGCGAGCCTCTTCGAGGAGCACGACTTCCACGACTTCAAGATCTCCGTGAAGCACCACGACCCGGTGACGATGATCCGCGCCTACGAACTGCTTGCCCGGCGCGGGGACTGGCCGCTGCACCTCGGGGTGACCGAGGCCGGGCCGGCGTTCCAGGGCACGATCAAGTCTGCCGTGGCGTTCGGGCACCTCCTCGCGCAGGGCATCGGCGACACGATCCGCGTGTCCCTGTCGGCGCCGCCGGTCGAGGAGGTCAAGGTCGGCACCCAGATCCTCGCCTGCCTGGGTCTGCGCGAGCGGCAGTTGGAGATCGTGTCCTGCCCGTCGTGCGGGCGCGCCCAGGTCGATGTCTACACGCTCGCTGAGCAGGTCACGGCCGGGCTGGAGGGGCTCACCGTGCCGCTGCGCGTGGCGGTCATGGGCTGCGTCGTGAACGGTCCCGGCGAGGCGCGGGAGGCGGATCTCGGCGTGGCCTCCGGCAACGGCAAGGGGCAGATCTTCGTGCGGGGGGAAGTCGTGACGACGGTGCCGGAGTCCCAGATCGTCGAAACCCTCATCGAGCACGCGATGGCGCTCGCCGAAGAGATGGGTGAGACCGCGTCGGGCGGAGTCACCGGACCGGTGGTCACGGTGGGCGGGTGACGCCGCACCGGGCGCGTCCATGCTGAGATCGCGGACGGTGCGCCCCGTGGGGGAGGCCGAACGCGCCACTGCCCTGGAGATCTGTGCCCGGGACCCGCTGGCGAACTGCTACGTGGCGGCCCGCATGGACGAGGTCGACCTCAACCGCACCCCGGTGCTGCTCGGGTACTACCCGGGCGGGCGGCTTGAGTCGCTGTGCTGGGCCACCGCCAACCTGATCCCCGTCGAGTGCGACCAGGCCGGCGCCGCGGCCTTCGCCGAGAAGCTGCGGCGGGCGCAATCGCACTTCTCCTCGATCTTCGGCCCCGCTGACCAGGTCGGCCATCTGTGGGCCGCGCTCTCCTCCTCGTGGCGCGCGCCCGCGGAGATCCGCTCCCACCAGCCGCTGCTCGCGATGGGCCCCGACGACCCCACGAGAGTTCGCCCCGACCGTCGCGTGCGGCACGCGACCGTGGACGAACTGGACATCCTGACGCCAGCTGCTGCCGCCATGTTCACCGAGGAGATCGGCTACCCGCCGTTCACGGACCGGGTGGGGGAATCCGGTTATCGGCACGCGGTCCGCGGACTGCTCGTCCGCCGCCGCGCGTACGTGATCATCGAGGACTGCCGGGTGCTGTTCAAGGCGGACCTCGGCTCGGTCGGTGTGGGGGCGGGGCAGATCCAGGGGGTCTGGGTCGCGCCATGCCTGCGGGGGAGCGGGATCGCCGCCCCGGCCATGGCGCGGGTGGTGGAGCTGGCGCGCCGGGAGGTCGACTGGGTGAGCCTGTATGTCAACGACTACAACCTGCCGGCGATGCGTACGTACAAGCGCGTCGGCTTCTGGCAGGCCGGTACGTTCGCGACGGTGCTCTTCTGACATGCCGCCACTGCCGCCGGCCACCGACCACCGACACCACCGACACCACCGATAGGGTTTCGCCGTGACCAGCCTGATCGAGATCCTCACCAGCCCGGAGCGACGCCCGGTGGCCGTCCAGGCCTTGTCCGACGTGGTCGAGGCCGAGGTGCGCGGCACGTCCGGCCTGAGCGGGATGGCCCTGCGTGCCGGTTTCGCGGCGGCGACCAAGCTGCGGCCCGACCTGGTGCCGCGCGCGATCGACCGGCTGCTGCCCGAGTTCGCCGCCCAGTTGGATCCGTACTGGCAGCAGCGCGGCGCGCAGCCCTTCGGCGCCCATCTGCAGGAGCATCGGGAGGCCGTCTCCGAGGACCTTCTGAGCGTGGCCGATCACAGACTCGCGGATCCGCAGCACGCGGCGCTGGCCAAGATCTATGGCGCCATGCGGCCGAAGGCGCGCGGCCAGGTGGCAGACTCGCTGCCCCGCCTGGGGGCCGCGATCGAGGAACTCGCCCGCTGACGGAGCACCCGGGTGCGGACCTCACTCCCGGGAACGGTGGCGACACTCCCGGCAACAGTGGCGACACGGGCGACGGGGATCGACCACATGCGGGCACGGAGGGTGGCGCGCGGGCCGATATCCTGCGGGCACGCCCGGCCCCGAGACGTATGAGCCCGAGGAGACACCCGTGACCGTCCTGGCCATGTCCAGCCTGTTCCTGCGGACCCTGCGCGAGGACCCGGCCGACGCCGAGATGCCGGGACACCGCCTGCTGGTGCGCGCGGGCTACATCCGCCGGGCGGCGCCGGGCGTCTACACCTGGCTGCCGCTCGGGCTGCGGGTGCTGCGCAAGGTCGAGACCGTCGTGCGCGAGGAGATGGACGCGATGGGCGGCCAGGAGCTGCTCTTCCCCGCCCTGCTGCCGCGCGAGCCGTACGAGGCGACCGGCCGCTGGGTCGACTACGGGGACAATCTCTTCCGTCTCCAGGACCGGAAGGGCGGGGACATGCTGCTCGGCCCCACCCACGAAGAGATGTTCACGCTCGCGGTGAAGGACCTCTACTCCTCGTACAAGGATCTGCCCCTGACCCTCTACCAGATCCAGACGAAGTATCGCGACGAGGCGCGTCCGCGGGCCGGACTGCTGCGCGGCCGCGAGTTCGTGATGAAGGACAGCTACAGCTTCGACGTGGACGACGCCGGGCTTGCGGCCAGCTACGAGGCGCACCGGAAGGCATACATCAGGATCTTCGACCGACTCGGCTTCGACTACGTGATCGTCCAGGCGATGTCGGGGGCGATGGGCGGCAGCGCGAGCGAGGAGTTTCTCGCGCTGAGCCCGCACGGCGAGGACACGTTCGTGCGCTGCGACGCGTCGGGATACGCCGCCAACGTGGAAGCCGTCGAGGTGCCCCAGGCGCCGGCGGCACCCGCCGACGCGGTCGCGGCGATCCCCCCGCGGGTCGAGCTCGACACCCCCGACTCCAAGACGATCGACACCCTGGTCGAGCGGCTCAACGAGCGGTACCCGCGCGAGGACGGCCGGCCCTGGGCCGCGCCGGACTGCCTCAAGCACGTCGTGCTCATGCTCAGGGGCGGGGACGGGACCCGTACGCCGCTCGTCGTGGGCCTCCCCGGGGATCGTCAGATCGACGAGAAGCGCCTGGAAGCCCAGGTCGCCCCCTACGAGCTGGACGACTTCACACCGGAGGACTTCACACGCTTCCCCGACGTCGTGGCCGGGTACATCGGCCCGCAGGTCCTCGGCCCGAACGCGGGACGCTCGGACGATGACCCGCAGCGGGTGCGCTACCTGGTCGATCCCTCGGTCGGCGAGGGCTCGGCGTGGGTCACCGGCGGCAACAGGGCGGGTTGGCACCTCGGCAACGTGGTGTTCGGGCGGGACTTCACCGCCGACGGGCTCATCCAGGCCGCCGAGGTGCGCGACGGCGACCCGAGCCCCGATGGCGCGGGGCCGCTGCGCACCGCCCGCGGCATCGA
>CAKUSI010000042.1 GCA_934678955.1 uncultured Austwickia sp.
ACAACAGGTCAGGCTCGCCCTCGGCGCGCTTGACGACGTGGTCCTCCCAGACCTTGTCACTCAGGGTCTTGCCCATGTGGATTCCCCTCACGATTGCTCGGTGGTCGGTTGGCTGAGCCTGTCGAAGCACGGTTGGCTGAGCCCTCCGCGGCTCGGACGGCTGAGCCTGTCGAAGCCTTCCCCACGATCAAAGCATCTTTGCGACTTGCATGTCACAGAATGAGACGGCAATATCAAAGTATGGACACAGGAACTTCCGGCGTCGGCGTCCTCGACAAGGCCGCCCAGGTGCTCACCGCCCTCGAGCAGGGCCCCACGACGCTGGCGGGCCTCGTGACCGCGACCGGCCTCGCCCGCCCCACCGCCCACCGGCTCGCCGTGGCGCTCGAGCATCACCGCCTGGTCAGCCGCGACCTGCAGGGCCGCTTCGTCCTCGGCCCCCGCCTCACCGAACTGGCCGCCGCCGCCGGCGAGGACCGCCTGCTCGCCACCGCCGGCCCCGTCCTGGCCCGCCTGCGCGACATCACCGGCGAGTCGGCCCAGCTGTTCCGCCGGCAGGGCGAGTTCCGCATCTGCGCGGCGACCGCCGAGCGTCCCTCGGGTCTTCGCGACACTGTACCGGTCGGCACCCAGCTCACCATGAACGCCGGCTCGGCCGCCCAGGTGCTGCTCGCGTGGGAGGACCCCGAGCGCATCCAGCGTGGCCTGACGAACGCGACCTTCTCGGCGGTGGCCCTCTCGACGGTCCGCCGGCGCGGCTGGTCGCAGTCGGTCGCCGAGCGCGAGGCCGGCGTGGCGTCGGTGAGCGCCCCGGTGCGCTCCCCCGCCGGCAAGGTCATCGCCGCGGTGAGCGTGTCGGGCCCGATCGAGCGCCTGTCCCGCCAGCCCGGACGCCTCCACGCCCCGGCCGTCATGGCCGCGGCCGAGCGCCTGTCGGAGGTGCTGCGGCGCAACGCCGAGTCCTAACCCCAGGGCCAGCGCTTCTTCTTCGGCGCCGAGACCTCGGACGCCGCGAGCTTGGGCAACTCTGCCCCTGCGATGAACGGCAGGATGCGGTCGAGGTGCCGGTCGATCTCGTCGGCGCACGCGATCGCCACCTTGGTGCCGCGACGGTAGGGGTCATCCACGTCATAGGTCATGGAGTTGGCACCCGCGTTCTTGCGGACGACCTCGGCGAGGTCCTCGACGTCGTCCACCGCCGGCAGTCGCTCGCCCGACTCCTCCAGTCGCCGGACGGCAGTCGCCAACTGGCCGATCCCGACGATCTTGTGGCGGTGCTCGGGGTGCGCGTCGAGCAGCTTCATGTGGTGGCCGAACTCGAAGGTCAGCACCAGGTCGGAACCCTCGAAGATCTCGTCGTTGACCACGCGGCTTACGTGCCCTGCGGCGTCCGCGCCCCGCGCCAGCAGCAGCTTCGCCATCTCCTCGTCCATGCCGCGACCGGGGTAGCCGGGAATCCCGGCGCTGGTGATCTCCACGTTCCAGCCGTCCAACACCTGCCGGGCACGACGCTCGGCGTAGGGCGAGCGCGAGATGTTCGCGGTGCACACGAACAGGACCCGCAGGGGGGCGGGCGACCCGTTGCTGCGGCGTCCGGGTTCGGTCATGGCGATTCCTCCAGCAGCCCGGTGGCGACGAGTTCGGCCAGGTAGTCCTCGACGTGGCCGCGCACCTCGTCGACCGGGGTGTCGAGCAGGTCGGCCAGGCTGGTCGCGACATCGGCGTCCCCATCAGCGGCCAAGCTCCAGATGAGCGCGGCAGTGCCGTGCAGGGCGTGCGGGTCGCCGTCGGGCAGGGGCATCAGGTACGCGGCCAGCGCGCCACCGTTGCTCGGGGGCAGCACGACCCAGCCGAGCCGGTGCGGGATCCGGTAGCTCATCGCCGCACCGCCCGGCGGAGGAGGCGTCCGACCTCGGCGGCCACGAGGCCCAACTGGACCCCCCACGCGCGCGCCACCTCGACCGCCCCCGGCTTGTGGCCCAGGTCGCGCTGCAGGCGGCCCTCCTTGGGGGCCACGAGGTGGAAGGCCATCCGGAGCGCGCGGGCCGGGTTGGGCTGCGCCTTGACCCGGGCCAGCCACAGCATCGTGCGCGAGGGGTCGCCGGTGGACAGGGTTCGCCACAGCAGGTAGTCCCGCGCCGACCGGTGCTGCTCGAGGCGACCGGTCGCCGCCGCCAGCGCCACCTCGGCACGCAGCCGGGCCGCCAGCTCGTCGACCTGCCGGCGTTCGTCGGCGGACGCCACCCCCCACGCCCGTTCGATGTCGACGCTGGTCAGGTCGGCCCCGCGGACGGCGTGCAGGATGAGGATCAGGCGCTGGGCGGTCACCGAGGGCACGCGGCAGGGCAGCCCCGCGATCGTCATCAGGTGCTGGTCGGCCCAGAGGATGTCGAAGGCCGCCTCGTCGGACAGGCCGATCCCGGGGAAGGACCGGTGGATGTCGGCATGGCACACCCCCGGGCGGATCCAGGTCGAGGCATGCTCGAACGCGGACCCGTCCTCGAAGCGGTAGACCATCTCCCACCGGTGGGCAGCCAGTGCCGCGAAGAACCGGCGCACGTGGCTCGGCCGGACCAGCGCGTCGGCGTCGACGCTGGCCCGCGGCACCGGACGCGTCACGACCTCACCCGTCTCGGGATCGGTGACGTCGGCCTGCTGCAGGAGCATCGGGTCGACGGAGGCGCCCTTGATGTGCAGCAGGTCGACCCCTGCATCCTCGGCGATGACCTGCAGGGTGGCGGCTGCGAGCGGCACCCCGGCGACCAGGGGCATGTGCTCGATGCTGTCCACCGGGGCAGCCTATCCGCTCGGGCCCCTGAGCCCGCACGGACCCCTGAGCCTGTCGAAGGGCGAGCCGGTCGAAAGCTCGCTGGTAGATTCCAACCCGTGAAGATCGTGGTCACCGGCGGCGCCGGATTCATCGGGTCCAACCTCGCCCGCGAGTTGCTCGCCCGCCCCGAGGTTGACGAGGTGGTGGCCCTCGACGACCTGTCGACGGGCCGCCGCGAGAACCTGGCCGGCACCGACGCGCAGTTGGTCGAGGCGACGATCCTCGACCCCGAGGCGCTCGACGGCGCGTTCGCGGGCGCGGGTGCGGTCGTCCACCTGGGCGCACTCCCCTCGGTCCCCCGTTCCGTCCTCGACCCCGTCGCCTCGCACCACGCCAACGCCACCGGCACGCTCGAGGTGCTGCAGGCCGCGCGACGGGCCGGCGACATCCCCGTGGTGGTGGCCTCCTCGTCGTCGGTGTACGGCGCCAACCGCGAGCTGCCCAAGCGCGAGTCGATGCGCACCGCGCCGATCTCCCCCTATGCAGTCAGCAAGCAGGCCACCGAGGCGTACGCCCTCTCGTTCGGCCACACGTACGGGCTGCCGACGCTCGCGTTCCGGTTCTTCAACGTGTACGGCCCGCTGCAGGCCGCCGGCCATGCCTACGCGGCCGTCATCCCGAACTTCGTGGACGCCGCCCTCCGCGGTGTCCCGCTGACGGTCCACGGCGATGGGGAGCAGACGCGTGACTTCACGTTCGTCGGCACGGTGGCCCGCGTGCTGGCCGACGCCGCGATCAACGGGGTGCACGACCTCGACCCGGTCAACCTCGCCTTCGGCTCCCGCACCTCGTTGAACTCGCTCATCGGGCTGATCGGGGACGCGCTCGGGTTCACCCTGGAGGTCGAACACACCGAACCCCGGGCCGGGGACGTGCGCGACTCGCAGGCCGACAACACCCGGTTGAAGGCGCTGTTCCCCGATGTCGAGCCGGTCTCGCTGGAGGAGGGCGTCCGTGCGACCGTCGACTGGTTCCGGACGCTGCCCGAGTACCAGGGCTGACCGTGCTCCGCCCCGCGCGTGGCCTCGACCCCGTCGATGCCTACGCGCTGGCAACCGTGGGGCTGTGGGCGGCCTGGGTGTTCGCCACCTCGACCTGGACGGGCCGGTTCCCCCCGCCCAGCTGGACGCCCCTGCTCGCCCCTGCCGTCCTGCTGGCCGGGGTCGTCGTCGGACGCCTCGGCCGGCGCTGGCGCGACCACCCGGGGACGCTCGTGCTGCTGCTCTTCCCGCTCGTCGCCCTGCTGCCCGGGGTCGGCCTCCGCATGGCGCGCGGTCCCCTGCCGCTGGGCTACGCGAACGCCAACACCGCCGCCGCAACCCAAGTCATGGCCCTGCTCGCGCTGGCGGCCCTCGACGAGCGCGAGGACCGGGCGCGCAGGAACCTCTTGTGGGTCGGCATCGTCGTGGCCGCGTGGATGGTGGTGCACCACGGCTCCCTGGCGGGCATCGCGACGGCCGTCCCGGTGCTGGGGGCGATCCTGCTGATGGCCTCGCGGCCTGCCCGGCGCAGCGGGTGGGCGCTCGTGGTCGCGCTGGTCAGCGTCGTCGCGGCCTCCGCCAGCCTCCTGTGGCTCGCGGCGCGGCCCACCTGGCCTCCCCGGGTGCTCACCGCGTTCGACCCGGTGCGCAAGGTGATGTGGGAAGAGGCGCTCGGGTTGTGGGCGCGGCGCCCGATCACGGGCAGCGGCGTGGGCAGCTACGCCGAGGTGAACCCCTACGCCCACGACACCGACACGATCGCGGCCCACTCCTCGCTGCTGCAGACCGGAGCCGAACTCGGGCTCGTCGGCGTCGCCCTGCTGTTCGGCATCGTGCTCGCCGGCGCCGCCGTCGCCCACCGGGGGCGCGCACCGCTCGCCGTCGTGGCCCTGGCCGCGTGGACCGCCCTGTGGATCCACTCGCTGGTGGACCACCTGTTCGACTACCCGACCGTGCCGTTCCTGTCCGGGGCGGTGCTCGGCTGGGCGAGCGCCTCGTCGGCCCGGCCGGGTGATCCCGTCGACGCCGTCAGAACAGTTCCACGTCCGCCAGGGTGAGCGCCCACTCCCCCGGGTCGGGGGGTGCCGCCGCGAGGGGCCGCGTGGTCAGCAGGGGTCCGGCACCGGGGATCGGCAGGGGGATCAGCCCGGCGTCCGGACCGGTGCGCAACCCGATCGCGTAGTCGGCCCCGGTCTCGCGCACGACCTGCGCGACCAGGCGCGCCCCGGTGCGCCAGTCCGGTACCAACTGCTCGACGATCGCCGCCTCCACCGTGGGCCCGCGGCGGCGCAGGCGGAAGACGACCGCGCCACGTCCCGGGTCGGCCGCGTCGGCGAACAGCACCCGGTAGTGCAGGGGGCGCAGGCTCGTGCGCCAGGCCAGGTACTCGGGGCTGCGGTCGGTGCGGAACCCCTTCGCGGGCGCTTGCGCCAGCAGCGCAGTCGCCGTCGCGGCGTCGGCCAGCGCGACCGCGGCGTCCTGCCCCACGTCCGAGGGCTGCGACCACAGGTCGGCCGGCACGCGGGACCGGGCCATCCGGGCCAGCGCGGCGGGTGAGGCGGGCAGCACGCCCACGGGCAGGCGCCGGGCCGCCGTCCACCCCATCTTGAGGTAGCCGGGGCGGCTCTGGTCGTTGGGGGTGTTGAACACGATGCCGACGCCGTCGAGCGTCAGTTCGGCGACCCCGCGCAGCGTGAGCTTCCGGAAGATGCCCATGCCCTGGTAGTCGGGGTGGGTCGCCGTGTCGACCGCCCGGACGGCGGTGACCTTCTTGCCCTCGCCGTTCACGAAACGCCACCGCAGCAGGGTGCGCAAGCCGATCACGCGGCCCTCGTGCAGCGCCACCCACGTCGGCGACGGTCCGAACGCGTTGTCCACGTGCTTCCAGCGGTAGAAGTCCTCGTTGGGGTCCCCGTCGCGCCAGCCCAGGCTGGCGCGGCACAACTCGAGGACCTGCGGCTCGTCCTCGGGGGTCGCGACGCGGAACTCGAGGTCCTGCGCGTTCGGCTTGGCGGTCATCGTCGGTTCCTCTCCAGCCATGCTTGTAGCATCAACGCGGTCCACAGCAGGTAGTCGTTGTTGCGGCGCCCCGACAGGTGCTCGGCCAGGGCGCGTTGGACGGGCTCGGGGCGCAGCAGCCCCCGGCGGGCGAGCGTCGCCGGTGCCAGGAGGTCGGTGGCCCACGCGCGCAGCGGCCCGCGCAGCCAGTCGGCCAGCGGCGGATCGAAGCCCAGCTTGGGCCGGTCCCACAGGTCGCGGGGGACGTGGCGGGCCAGCAGTTCCCGGACCAACCACTTGCCCTGCCCGTCCCGCACCTTGCCACGGTCGGGAACCTGCCAGGTGAAGTCGACGAACTCGCGCGCCAGGAACGGGACGCGGACCTCGAGCCCCACCGCCATGCTGGCCCGGTCGACCTTCACCAGCATGTTGTCGGGCAGCGTGCGGACCTGGTCGGCGAAGAGCATCTGGTCCAGGGGGCCGCCCACCGCCAACAGCCTCGGCGTGCCCAGGCCGCGCGGCGCATCGAGCATGACCTCATGCGGGTCCCACTGCGTCGCCAAGGCGTGGTAGGCATCCACCACGCTGTCGGACGCCAGCGTCCCGGCCAGCTTGTGCAGCTTGGTCCCCAGCGCGGGAGGTGCCCCGGGGACGGCGGCGCCGACGCGGTCCCACGCACCCGGGCCGAGCGCGCGCAGGCCGGTCGCGACGCCGCGGCGCACGGGGCGCGGGAGCCTGCGCAGGCGGCCGACGGTGCCGTAGGCGACCCGGTAGCGGTTGTACCCGGCCAGCAGCTCGTCGCCCGCGTCGCCGCTCAGGGCGACGACCACGTGCTCGCGGGCCGCCTCGCACAGCAACGCCATCGGGATCGACGACGGGTCGGCGAACGGTTCGTCGTGCAGGGCCACCACGCGGTGAGCCAGCGTGACCGCGTCGACCTCGGGCAGCGGGAGCGTGGTGTGGTCGGTGCCGAGGTGGCGCGCGATGGTGGCCGCGGCGTCCGACTCGTCGGCCTCGCCGCCGACGGCGACGGTGAAGGTGCGCACGGGACGGTCCGCAACGACCTGGGCCAGAGCGGCGATGGTCGAGGAGTCAAGACCGCCGGACAGGAAGGCCCCGACGGGCACGTCGGCGTGGATCCTGGTGCGCAAGGACGCCAGCAGCAGTTCCTCGGCCCGGTCGACGAGTTCGTCGTCACCGAGCGTCAGCCGGTTGCGGATCCCCGCCTCGGCGGTGTCGCGCAGCGACCAGTACGGCACGGGTTCGGCGTCGAAGTCGCCGGCGGTGATCGTGAGCGTGCTCCCGGCCGGCAGCTTGCGGGTGCCCTGCCGGAAGCCGAGCGGGGCCGGCACGTAGCCCAGCCGCAGGTATTCGGCGACCGCCACGGGATCGGGATCCGCCGACGCGCCCGGGATGGTGGCGAGCGCAGACAGTTCCGAGGCGAAGGCGAAGGTCTGCCCGAACCGACCGTAGAAGAGGGGCTTCTCCCCCATCCGGTCGCGCGCGAGGTGGAGTGTGGAGCGTTCGCGGTCCCAGGCAGCGAGGGCGAACATGCCATCGATGCGCTCCAGCGCGGGCACGAGCCCGTGTCGCGCGATGAGTTCGACGAGGACCTCCGTGTCGGACGTGCCACGGAAGGTGCTGCCGGTCGAACGCAGGACCTCACGGTGGTGCGCGTGGTCGTAGACCTCGCCGTTGAGGGCGAGGACCCACCGTCCATCGGCCGAGGTCATGGGCTGCCGGCCGGTTGGGCCGAGGTCGAGGATCGCCAACCGGCGGTGGGCCAGGTGGACACCCTCGCCCGGGTCGGACCACTCGCCCCCGTCGTCGGGCCCGCGGTGGGCGACGGCACCGGCCATCAGGCGCACGGCATCGGCCGGATCGGTCGCCGACAGCGCGCGGGACGGGTGGCTCCACAGCCCGGCCACACCGCACATGTCGGCCCCCTTTCCCGCACCAGCGCTCGTCCGCGAGTGTATCCATCGCGGGGATGGTCCAGAATCGCTGCATGGAAGCGCAGCGCGGGGTGTCGTCCAAGCCGGTCCGGGTCCTGTGGATCATCAAGGGTCTGGGGGCCGGTGGTGCGGAGCAACTGCTCGCCTCGAGCGCGCGGGTGGCCGACCATGACGCGTTCCACTACGAGGCGGCCTATGTCCGCCCGGACAAGGACAAGCTGGTGCCGGCCCTGGGGGCGTCCGGCGTTCCGTGCACGCTGCTGGCACGCGGGCGCCGCGGGGCGTGGACCTGGCCGCTGCGGCTGCGTTCGCTGATGCGTGGGTTCGACGTCGTGCACGCCCACTCCCCCCTGTTGGCCGGGGTGGCCCGGGTGGCGGCACTCACCCTGGGGCGGGGGCGTCCGGTGGTCGTGTCGACCGAGCACAACGTCTGGGGCAACTTCGCGCTGCCCACCCGACTGCTCAACGCGGCGACGTGCGCGCTGGACGCCCAGCGCTGGTCGGTCTCCGGCGAGGTGCAGCGGTCGATGTGGGGACGCCTCGGTGCGGGTGCTCCCGTGCTCGTCCACGGGATCGTGCACGACGGCGGGGCGGCACCCACGCGTCCGCGGGAGGAGGTGCGGCGCGAACTGGGCATCCCCGACGACGCCGTGGTGACCGTCACGGTCGCCAACCTGCGCAAGGAGAAGGACTACCCGAACCTGTTGCGAGCGGCCCAGGTCGCGCTGGCCCGGAACCCGAAGCTCGTGATGCTGGCCGTCGGGCAGGGACCCCTGGCCGAGGAGATGGCCGCGCTGCACTCCCAGCTCGGCCTGGGCGACCGGTTCAAGTTCCTGGGCTACCGGGGGGACGTGCCGGACCTGCTGGGTGCCTCGGACATCTTCCTGCTCAGCTCAGAGTTCGAGGGGCTGCCGGTGTCGATCATGGAGGCGATGGCCGTGGGGCTCCCCGTGGTGGCCACCTCGGTCGGTGGGGTTCCGGAGGCGGTGGTCGAGGGGGCCACCGGACGCCTCGTCCCACCGAAGGACCATGCACGATTGGCCGAGGCGCTCCTGTCGGTGGCGTCGGACGCTGATTCGCGCGAGGCGATGGGAGTAGAGGCGACCAGGCAGAGCACGAAGTTCGACATCCGCCATGCTGTCGACACCCAGGAGGCGGCCTACCGCCGCCTGGTCAGGCGCTGAGTCGTCCGCTTGGCCAGCTTCGCCCCGCCGACGAGCGCGGCGTACGCGCGCTCGGCGCGCAGTGACCCGGTGAGCTTCGCCGCGAAGAAGGCGTCGGGGTCAGTACGACGCACGGGCACGCGGGCGAGCGCCTGGAGGTTCGTGCCCGGGAGATTGCGCCCCAGTTCACCGGTGGACGCGCTGCGGAAGCGGTCCCGCATGGCCTCGTCCATGGGCGGCACGCGGACACCCCAGGGGTAGGTGAAGTGGCGCGGCGTGACGCGCAGGTGGCGTTGGATCTCCGTGGTGCACTCGTCGAGTTCCGCGATCGTCAGGGCCTCAGGCCGCACGTGATGGTGGGTGTGGTTGCCCAGCGTGCACAGCCCGGATGCCAGCATCTCCTCCAGTTGCGCCCACGACAACCCACGTCCGGGTTGGCCGGTGGCCGTTGCACCCTCCCAGACCATGGGTTCTCCCATGTAGGCGCTGGCGAGGTAGATCGTGAACGGGAGTCGCCGGTCCTTGAGGAGGGGCCAGGCGTTCTCGTACACGTCGGCGAAACCGTCGTCGAAGGTCAGGACCACGGAGGGCGACACATCGCCGGCGTTGAGCCGGTCGAGGGAATCGTCGAGGGAGAGGACGTCGTGCCCGTCGAGGATGTCGAGCTGTCGCCGGAAGGTGTGGGGGTGCAGGTCGAGTTCGTTGTCGGTCCCCCCGCCGACGCGGTGGTAGATGAGCAGCGTGGCCCCACCCGCGGTGTCCCGCTCCGGCACCCGGGCCAACCCTCGCTTGACCGCCGCGCGCAGGTCGGTCGCGCCCCTCTCAACGCCCGGCATACAGCACCGGCCTCGGACCGACGTACTGGGGCGTCCGCTTCTTCTTGGTCTTGGGCTTGACCGGCAGCGCCAGCATCACCAGGACGAACGGCAGCATGAGCACTCGCTGACGGGCGAGGATGCCGAAGTTCGAGAACCCGGCAAACGCGATGATGAACGCCAGCGCGTACACGACGGCGAACACCACGTAGGGGTTGCGTCGGAAGAAACCTGGCAACGATCGGAGGCGCGGGACGGCCAAGGCGAACAGCCCGATCAGCAGGACGCTCTCGGCGCTTTGGGCGAGCATCGCCGGGCCGCTGGCCTCCCAGGGGAAGGGCCGGAACAACACCGTGCCGATCGCTGCCGGAACACCCAGTGGATGGCTCAGCGGCACAGGCTCGAAGGCCGACCCGCCCTGGGCCGTGTTGTCGCTGCGGTACTCGATCTCTTGGCTGACTGCATCAATCGTGATGTCCTCGATCCCGAGGAACTCCGCCGACTGGGTGGTCATCACCAGCACCGCGGCGCCCATCACCACGACGCCCAAGAACTTCGTCAGGACGCCCGTCGAGTTGGCTCTAGTGGGGCGCATGAGTTGGGCCACGAGGAGCGCGGCGGTGAACAGTACCGTGACGTGCGGGCGGATCAACGCTGAGCCGAACAGCCCCAGAATGATGACGGGCAGTCCGAGCGCGATCTGCCCAGCGAAAAACCGTGCCGCGCCGTACGCAGCAACACCGACGAACAGCATCAGCCAGGACTCCTTGCCGATGCTGGAGGGCCAGAACAACAGCGAGGGCAACAGGAACACCAGGACGGCGTACCGGCGTTGGTCGCCCTCGGGCACCGCGATCTGGAACGCCCGGAAGATCAGGTAGACCCCCCAGAAGGCGAAGCTACCGAAGACGAAGAAGGCGGTGAGGGTGCTGGGTCCGATGACGAAGTAGACCGCCGTGGTGATGAGCTCCATGGTCTGCGTGCCGGCCTTCTCACCGACCTCCCACAGGAAGTTGCCCTTGCGCCACTCGAAGTAGTGCTCGGCGGCGTACAGGTTGTAGCGCTCGGCGTCGGACCCCCCGCCGTACAGCACGTACGCCATGAAGTAGCGGCCGAAGATGCCCAGCAGCTTCAGGAAGAACCCAACGAGGACAACACCAGTGATCCACTGGTCCTTCCCCCGCCGAACCGTGTTGAGGAGCACCAGGTTGAGCCCCACCACGACCGGCACCATGAACAGGGCACCCCACGTGTTGTAGGACTCCGTGTCCATCGTCTGCGTGAGCAGCACCGTGTAGCCCACCAGAGCCAGGAGGGCCAACACGAGCGCGAGTCCGCCTCGCAGAGTCCGGATTCGCAAGGCCGCCTACCTCGTCGGCTCCGGGGGGACGTCGCCACCAAGGTCTCGGGCAACTCGTTGCTCCCCGCGCTTGGCGCGCTTGGCGCGCTTGGCACCAGCCTTGCTCGGGCGGTCCTCGCCATACCCGTACACCGCGTAGCCGTAGTCCGCCTTGCGCGTCGGGGCACCGATGAGGATGGCACCGAGCACGGGCACCTGGAACCGTCCGAGCAACTCGGAGACGCGCGTGGCCGCGTTGGTCGTGAGGCGGCCGCTACGCACCACGAGGACGATGACGTCCACGAGGGGCACGATGTCGAACACGTCAGAAGCAGCCAGGAGCGGCGCGGTGTCGACGATGACCACATCGGCGAGGTCGCGAGCCTCCTCGATGAGTGGGCCCATGCGACTCGTGAGCGCCGCCGGGGTCTCCAAGCGGGTACCAGCCGTGACGACGCCCACACCGGGCACGCTCGTCGGCCGCACCAGCGAGGACAACTTGATGCGCCGAGGATCTGCCAGGTAGTCGGACATGCCGGCCCCCTGCGGCACGTCGAACTTGATGTTCATGTCGGGGTTCCGCAGGTCCGCGTCGAGGGCGAGGACCTTGAGGCCCGCCTCGGCGAAGCTGGCCGCCAGGTTGACAGCGCTGGTTGTCTTACCCTCGGCCGCGTGACTCGAGCTGACCAGCACCACCTGGGCGCCCTGGTGCAGGGAAGAACCTTCCTCGGCCGCAAAGCGGCGGGGGGCATCCTCGTCCACGGTCTCAGCTGCCAGACGTGGGGCGTGCATGAGGGCGGTTCGGACGGAACGGTAGCCGTCGGCGTAAATGCTCAGGGGCTGGCTGATCGTCAGGATCTTGCCGGCAGCACGCTCGCCACGCTTGAGGCGCGGCACGTCGCCGACGATCGGCAAGCGCAGGGCGTCAGCGACTTCCTCGCGGGTACGTAGGCGTGAATCTAGACGGTCGAGCACCATCGCGAGCGCCAAGCCGAACAGGAGCCCGGCCAGCGCGGCGAGAGCTGTGCGGATGTTGCGGTCGGGGGGGATCACGAACCCGGACGTGCTCTGGTTGGGGAGCGGTGTCGCTTCCTGGAGCATCGTGAGCTGCGTGTTACCACCGCCGGCGGGACGCTCATCGAAGAACGCGATCGCCTCCTTCGCGAAGGTATTCGCAACCTCCGCTGCACGCTGGCCGTCGGAGGCCGTCGTGGAAATGGCGATCGAGTCGGATTCGGGGTCGGGCGTTACCACCACGCCGGAGGCCAGCAGGGCGGGGTCGCGCGAGTCGTTCAGGGAGGCGGCGGCACGACGAGGCACCTCGCCCTCCTTGATGAACAGCGCGATACGGCCCATCGAAGCTGGCGGTTCCGCCACGGGTGCCTGTGTCTGGACGGGTGCAGCGGTCCCTGGCCGCCCGGTCGTGGTGGGCCGTGCAACGGGTTCGGGAGCACGCGCCCCCACCAAGACCGTGGCCGTAGCCGTGTAGGAGCCGATCCTGGGCGTCGTGTCGCGACGAGCCGGGGTGATCGCGAACATCACGGCGGCGGCGATGATCGTGCAAAGCACGACCACCAGCCAACGTTGCCGCAGGATCTTGAGAAACTCGTGGAGGCTCATCGGCACCTTTCAACGGCGAGATCGCACCCGGCCGGAGGGGCGGAAACGGAAACCTCAAGACATCCTAGCGGAGCGCAGAGAGGTCTCACTATTGGAGTTTCACCCACCGCCAGTGAGACAGTGGGCTGGTGCGCCTGCTCTACGTGATCGACTCGCTGGCCCCTGGCGGAGCAGAGACGTCATTGGCCGCCATGGCGCCTGCCTTGGTCGAGCACGGCATCGACCTCCGTGTATTCGCTCTTGGCCAAGCACTCGACCTCGCTCCTGCTCTCGCCGCCGCAGGCGCTCACGTCTACCGCAGAACCGGGAAGGTCGGGCGGCTGGCAAATGTCCGAGCGGTACGGAGCGTCGCGCAACGCATCCAGCCAGATCTGATTCACACGACCCTTTTCGAGGCTGACATTTCTGGACGCCCTGCGGCCCTGTCGTTGGGAATTCCAGCGACGACCAGCTGGGTCAGCGAGTCCTACGGCTCCGCCCACCGCCGGGAGGGAAACGCATACAAGTTGCGTGCAGCCCGCGAACTCGATCGTCTCACCGCCAAGTCGGCCCGAGGCTTTCACGCAGTCTCGCATGCGGTGGCGGAGGTTGTGGGCCCGGTCCTCGGCATCCGCCCCTCCAAGATCGAGGTCATTCCTCGCGGGCGGGACCCGCGATCCTTCCCGTTCCAACCGGCCGGTACACGCGCGCAGGTTCGTCGGGAACTCTCGATCCCGGAGAATAGCCCCGTCATCCTGGCTGTGGGTCGTCTGGAGCCCTCAAAGGGGCTGCATCACCTCATGGCCGCTCTCCACGGGGTATCGAGCAGCCTGCCGGACGCCGTCGTCCTTGTGGCCGGCAAGCACGGTCGAGCTTCCGACTCCCTGCGAAAGGCGGGAACCTCTCTACCCATTCGGGTTTCGTTCCTCGGGCATAGAACGGACATCGCCCGGCTGATGGCCGCTGCTGACGTCCTCGCGTTTCCCTCGGAGCGCGAGGGAAGCCCCGGCACGCTGATCGAGGCCCTGGCTGTCGGGATCCCCATAGTGGCCTCCCGCATAGGACCGAATCTGGAGGTCCTCGGCGAGGCCGATGAGATTGCTCACACGGTGCCCCTGGGCGCGGTGGAACCTCTCGCAAGAGCGCTCGTTGGCGTCCTGGAAAACCCCGCCGCCGCGCGTGCACGAGCCGCGTTGGGAAGGGGCCGCTTCGATGATCACTACTCGATCGGAGCCGTGGCGGCTCACATGGCATCCTTCTTCGAGCGGGCGGCTTGGGATACATGACCGACCCGCCCGGGAGGTCAGGTCCGACCTCCTGACGACAAGGAACGAATGCTTCGGATACTGGGTGACAGGCGCCATCGCATTCAACGGACCGGCGCTTGGCGTCTGGCTGCTCGTGCTGGGCTCAACCCCATGACCACGTCGACACGGCACACCGAAGCCGCTGTAGGCTTCCGTCCGAAAGAACCCGCTCGCGGTTGGACTGCAGCGATTCGCTGACTTGGTGCGTGTCCTACCATGGGCGCTCCTGATCATGGAAGACGTGAACCTTGCGCGATCGTGACCACACCGTCCCCGAAAGACTCCGCCTTGCGCACCTGACCACGGTGGACATGAGCTTGGCGCTGCTGCTGGCCACGGAACTGGATGAGGACCTGCGCGCCGGGCACGAGGTGCTCGGGATCAGCGCGCCCGGCAAGTATGTCGAACGAGTCGAAGCCTTGGGTGTACGCCACGTCCCGATCCGCAACTTCACCCGCTCGTGGTCGCTCATGAGTGACCTACGAGCTTTCGTAGAACTGTTGCGCAGTATCCGCCGCCTCAAGCTCGACGTGCTGCACACTCACACCCCGAAAGCGGGGGTTATGGGTCGCATCGCGGGGCGTTTGGCGGGCGTTCCCGTCGTGGTGAACACGTGCCACGGATTGTGGGCCAAGCCGGACGACCCCCTCCTGAAGCGAATTCTCGTCTACGGTGCTGAGGCGTTCGCGATGCGGTTCTCTGACTTCGAGCTGTTCCAGAACGAGCAGGACGCCGCGACGATGCGTCGCTTCCTCAAACCAGGAAAGTGGAAGGTCGCGGGCAACGGCGTCAACCTCGAGAGGTTCACACCGGATCCCGCGGGCAGGGCGCGGGTTCGCGCCGAATGGGGCGTGGGCGACGACGAGATCGTCGTGGGGACAATCGGACGCCGTGTCCGGGAGAAGGGTTTGGCGGAGTTCGCCCAAGCCGCACACGAACTAGCCAACCGTGGGACCTTCGTCTGGGTCGGGCCCGATGATGACACGGACGCCCTCACCGCTGTTCCGCACCAGGACGCAATCCGGTTCGTCGGTGAGTACACAGACATGCCAGCCGTCTACTCAGCCCTCGACGTCTTCGTACTGGCCTCCTACCGGGAAGGCTTCTCGCGCGCCTCCATGGAGGCTGCTGCATGCGGCAAGCCGATGGTGATCACCGACATCCGCGGGTGTCGCGAAATCGGGACGCACGAAGAACACCTCCTGCTCGTGGAGCCTCGCAGCAGTGCGGCACTCGTGCAAGGAATCGCTCGCCTACTCGACGATCCGGAGCTGAGGACACGCCTTGGACGTGCGGCCCGGCACCGGGCACTGTCCAACTTCGATCAACGAGAGGTCGCCAAGATCTCCTTGTCCACGTATGAGCATCTACGTCCCCCCCGGCGCATCCCAGAACGGGGTCAAGGTGAAGACCGGGACGTGGTCCTGCATGTAATCCCCGAGGACCTAACCCGAGGTGCCCAGGTGTATGCAGGACGCCTTCGGGACGAGCTGAGGAACCATCCGGAACAACATCACCTGCTGGTTTCCCTCTTCGATGGACCGGAAGGTGCTGCCCGTCCCGACCTCCGGCTGAAGGCTCCGCAGACTGTGGCCCGTCGCCTCGTGAGCATGACCGCCGTCGTACGTCTGCGTGGGCTCATCGCGGAGTTGCGCCCCCAGTTGGTGGTGGCTCACGGCGGAGAGCCGCTCAAGTACGTCATTCCTGCCGCAGGTGATGTTCCTACGGTCTACTACAAGGTGGGGCTGTCGACGGCAGAGATCAGGCGACCGCTGCACCGCTGGCTCTACACAAGACTCGCACGCCGAGCCACGATCGTCGTCGGCAACTCGTCGGCCATC
The DNA here is from genome assembly GCA_934678955.1 of uncultured Austwickia sp. The sequence continues at coordinate 15,828 of CAKUSI010000042.1, forward strand.
GCGGAGCAGGTTGCCGACGTTTTCGGCGTGGTGCCCGGAAGGATCAAGGTCATCCCCAATGGACGTGACCCCGAAGTTTTCGCGCCCGGGCACGACGAGCCGCCAGGTCCCCCTCGCCTGCTGTGGGTTGGCGAGTTCGAGCGTGGCAAGCGACCGGAACTCTTCGTCGACGCGGTGGCTGCCCTGCGCGCCCGCGGATTGGATTTCGCGGCGACCATGGTCGGTGATGGCCAGTTGCGGTCAGTCTTGGAGGAACGGGCAGCGCACTACGGGATCGAACTCTTGGGTGTTCGCCGGGACGTTCCGGAATTGTTGCGCCAAGCGGCCATACTCGTGCTGACGAGCGAGCCCGAGACCGAAGGCATGCCAGGAGTCCTGATCGAGGCTGCCCTGACAGGAGTTCCCATCGTGTCCACGGACGCTGCTGGCGTCCGAGATGTGATTCCAGCCGAGGACGCGGGGTACGTGCTTCCAGAGACCCCGCGACAGGACGAGGAGTTCGCCACGGTCATCCAACAACTGCTTCGCAGCAAGCAGGGGAGGCTGGACGTCGGGGCCAGAGCTCGTGTTCATGCACTCGCCAAGTTCACACTCCGGGCCAGCGCCGACTGTTGGCAGGAACTGGTCGGAGGAGGCGGCGCCCAGTGGTGAGACGAGATCGAATGGGAATGGGTGTGCGATCCCTGACGAAGAGCTACCGGGGTGCAATCGCCCGCCTGTCGCTGGTCTCGTTCATCGGTGCCATCCTCGAGGCCGGCTTCCTCGTCCTCGTGACCGCGGTCGGTATGACTCTGATAAGCGATGTCGGCCGCGTTGGGCCCGTGCTAGGCGTCACCCTCGACGTCCCCGAGGCAGTGACCGTAGCCGCAGTCGCTTTGGCACTTCGGTTGGTCCTCAGCTTGGTTGGCATCCGGATCTCGGCGCGCCTGACGGCAGACGTTACCGCCGATCAGCGGACCCGGCTGGCTCACGCTTACCTCGGAACGTCGTGGGAGATCCAGCAGAAGGAGCCGGCAGGCCGCCTTCAGGACCTGCTAACCACATTCGTCCAACGCGTCGCCTGGACACTGACGACTCTGACTCAAGCGCTGACCTCACTCCTGAGTCTCGCTGCATTTCTGGGCGCGGCTCTCGTTGTTGACCCACTCTCCACCGTTCTCGTCGTGGCGGCCCTGGCTGCCATTGCTTCCCTCCTGGTTCCTTTCCGCAATCACATCCGGCGGCAAGCCAGCCAATCCGCCCAGGCCGGATTGGAGTTTGCGAACGCGGTCTCCGAACTGGGCTCGCTCGGTATGGAGATGCAGACTTTCGGAGTCCAAACCGAGTTCGAGCGGACGATTGATCGACTCACGGCGGCCAATATCGAAGCACAACGCAAGGTTCAGGTCCTCACGTCTGCCCTTTCACCGATCTACATCACGTTGGCGTACGCAGCGGTGCTGGGCGGCGTAGCGGTGCTCTCGGCGCTCGAATCGACGAACGTCGCAGCGGTCGGTGCTGTGATCCTGTTGATGCTTCGTTCCATCAGTTATGGCCAACAGCTCGCTTCGGCCGCGGGGTCCTTGGCAGCGAATGCGCCCTTCATTGACAGCATCGGCGAAACGGTGGCGCGCTATCAGGCAGCTGCACTCCCAACGGGTACCACCGTTCCGGACGAGGCGGCGCCCATCATCGTCCGCGGTGCCTCTTTCCGGTACGACGCGGACAGGCTCGCTCTGGTTGGCGTGGGCTTCGAAATCGCCAAGGGCGAGGTTGTCGGCATCATCGGGCCCTCGGGCGCGGGGAAGTCCACCTTGGCGCAACTCCTCACCGGTGTCCGCCATCCGACCGAGGGAACCGTCGAAGTCGGTTCCGTCCCCCTGCCCAGCGTGGCCCGAACTTGGTGGAACGAGCGGGTGGCGTTCGTGCCACAGGAGGCAAGACTCATCACCGGCACCGTCGCCGAGAACATCCGCTTCTTCCGCCGTGGATTGTCGCAGGATGACCTCGAGTGGGCAGCCGCGGAGGCGAACATCCTTCGCGAGATCGAGTCCCTCCCGCACGGCTTCGAAACCCATCTCGGAGAACGCGGATCCCAACTATCTGGCGGCCAGCGCCAAAGACTGTCAATTGCGCGAGCTCTGTCCGGTCGTCCGGACATCCTCATCCTGGACGAACCTACATCTGCCCTCGACGGCACCAGCGAATCACTGATCCGGGACACAATGAACCGGCTGCGCCACAGGACGACGGTTATTGTCATCGCGCACCGCATGTCCACGCTCGACATTTGCGACCGGATCATGGTCGTTGAGGACGGAAGGATAACCGGCTTCGACGCTCCGAGCGCCCTGCAGGGCACCAACGCGTACTACCGGCACGCCCTGTCAGTCGCGGGCATCAGCCCCTGAGGGGGCGGGTCATCTACGGCGGCGCCTACCCGCCCACCGACGTCGTGCCTCGCGCACGACGGGCTGGAGTCGCCTGACCTGAGTTGGGTCAAGCGGCTTAGTGCCTTGAGCTGGCTTGTTTGAGGTCGTCAAGGACGGCCTGCTCGTC
>CAKUSI010000043.1 GCA_934678955.1 uncultured Austwickia sp.
CTGGGCTGCACGTACGCGATCATCGGGCACAGCGAACGGCGCGAGTACCACCAGGAGTCCGACGAGCTGCTGAACGCCAAGGTCAAGGCGGCGTACAAGCACGGGCTCACGCCGATCCTGTGCTGCGGCGAGGGTCTGGACGTCCGCAAGGCGGGCAATCAGGTGAGCCACGTGCTGGCCCAGATCGAGGCGGATCTGGCCGGGCTGGGCGTCGAGCAGGCGCAGAGCATCGTGATCGCGTACGAGCCCATCTGGGCGATCGGCACCGGCGAGGTGGCGACTCCGGAGGACGCGCAGGAGGTCTGCGGGGCGATCCGCACCAAGCTGGCGGAGCTCTACGACCAGGCGACCGCGGACGGCATCCGGATCCTCTACGGGGGATCGGTCAAGGGCGACAACGTGGCCGCGATCATGGCGCAGCCCGACGTGGACGGTGCCCTGGTGGGCGGCGCGTCGCTGAAGGCCGAGGACTTCGCGGCGATCTGCGGGTTCGACAAGAACTGAGCGAGGGAGCCCGCAGGCGGCCGACTGGCGCCCGCGGGACGCCTCACGCGACGGCACAGCGCATAAGGCGAAGGGGCGGCTCCCGTGCGGACCCGCCCCTTCGCCGCGCCGTGTCGCGATGCGCTGTCGGACGGAGCGGGTCGATCCGGTAATATGCGAAGCTGCCTCGGGCGCTCGCATGGGCCCGCGGATCGCTCTCAGCCGGACAGGTGGCCCCCGTGGATGTGATGAAGGTCGTGCTCCAGGTTTTCCTGGTCCTCGGTGGCCTCTTCCTGACCATGTTGATCCTGATGCACAAGGGCAAGGGCGGCGGCGTCTCCGACATGTTCGGTGGCGGGTTCTCTTCCACGATGGGCGGTTCGTCGGTCGCGGAGCGCAACCTGAACCGGATCACGGTGACCGTGGCGCTGGTCTGGTTCGCCTGCGTCGTGGGTCTGGGCCTGCTGGAGCGTTTCAACAGCTGACGGTGCGCTCCGGCCCCGCCGGAGACAGGGGACATGAGGGAGCGCCAATGGCGAGTGCCAACGCGATCCGGGGCAGCCGGGTGGGCGCGGGTCCGATGGGAGAGGCCGAGCGTGGCGAGGCCGCCCCGCGGGTCGTGGTCACCTACTGGTGCGCCAACGGCCACGAGACGTCCCCCAGCTTTGCGGTGGAGTCCGACGGCAACATTCCGGAGCAGTGGGACTGCCCTCGGTGCGGTTTCCCGGCCGGCCAGGACAAGGACAACCCGCCGGCGCCGCTGCGCACCGAGCCGTACAAGACGCACCTCGCGTACGTGAAGGAGCGGCGGACCGACGCCGACGGCCAGGTGATCCTGGAGGAGGCCCTGGCCGCGCTGCGCGACCGCAAGCTGATCCTCTGATCGGTCGCTGACTCGCTGACGACCGGGCGCCTACGACGTGCTCGCGCCTCCGGCGGCCGCTGCGTCGAGCCACCAGACCGTCTCCTCCTGACCGCGTACGCCGGCGGCCGGGATGTCCCACGGATCGGCGTCCGCCGCCGCCCGGACGGCGTTCGCCTTGTCCTCTCCGGCCACGATGAACCAGGCTGCCCGAGCCCCGCATAGCGCCGGGTAGGTGAGGGACAGGCGTCGGGGCGGCGGCTTCGGTGACTCCGTGACTCCGACGACGGCGCTGTGCGCTCCGCGCTGCGCCTCGTGGTGAGGGAACAGGGAGGCCACGTGACCGTCCGGGCCGACTCCGAGCAGCAGCACGTCGAACGCGGGGCACGGCGCCTCGTGGCCGACGACGCCCGCGAGTTCCTCGGCGTAGGCCTGCGCCGCCGCCGCGAGGTCGTCACCGGTGGGCGCGTCGGGCCCCGGCATCCGGTGCACGCGAGCCGGGTCCAGGCCCAGGCGGCCCAGGCCGGCCTGCGCGGCCTGAGTGTCGTTGCGATCCGGATCCCCGCTGGGCAGGAACCTCTCGTCGCCCCACCAGACGTGCACGCGGGAGTAGTCGGGACCCGAGCCGTCCGACCGGTCCGCGAGTTCGACCAGCGACTCGACGAACACTCCGCCCATGGAACCGCCGGTGAGTACGAGGTGCCCGTCGCCCCCGGCGCGCTGGGCCGCCGCGAGGCGGTCCGCGGCCGCGCGGGCGACCGCGCGGCCGGTGGCCGCCTTGTCCGCGAACACCTCGCGCCGGGTGCCCGACGTCATGACCCGTCCCCTTCCGCCCGCCGGGAGCGACGCTCGCGGATGCGAGGGAGCCCGTCGGCGAGGACGCGTGCATACACCTGATCCGCGTCGAGGCGGGCCAACTCGTCGGCCAAGCAGTCCGAGTCGGTCCGGCGGGCCATGGCCAGGCGGCGTGAGGGCTGGCCCGGCTGCTCGAGCGTGGCGAGGACCCCGTCCGGCCGGATCAGGTCGATGCTGCCGCTCTCGCGCTGCAGCGAGACGCTCGCGAGCCCCGTCCCGGAGCGGGTGCGGTCGCGTTCGACCGGGCAGTCGAGGTAGGTGGCCAACCAGGCGGCCAGGAGGTCCGCCGTGCTCGAGTTCTCAGCACCCTGCACGGTGGCGGAAAGCACCGGCTCGTACGGCGGCTGGTCCAGCGCGGCGGCGAGGACCGCCCGCCACTTGGTGGTCCGGGTCCACGACAGGTCGGTGTCGCCCGGAGAGTAGGTGCGGGCCCGGACGAGGATCGCGTCGCTCGGGTTCGCGGCGCGTTCGCAGTCGGTGATTCGGCGCTGCGCGAGGGAGCCGACCGGATCCTTGATCGGGTTCTTCGGCGGCTCGCCGGGCCACCAGGCGACGATGGGGGAGTCCGGCAGCAGCAGCGGCAGGATCACGGACGGTCCGTGCTTCGTGAGTTCTCCGAAGAGCCGCAGCACGACCATCTCGCTGGCCCCCGCGTCGCCGCCCACACGGATCTGGCCGTCGATGCGGGCCGCCCCCCGCGGGCTCGAGCGGATCACCGTGATGATGCGGGAGGGATGCATATGGGTCGCCTCCTGGGCGACCTTCAGCGTCTCCTCGCCGCGGGACTCGTCGACGACGATGACCAGGGTGAGCACTCGCCCGAGGGCCATCGCGCCGACGTCCTGGCGCAGGGTGAGCAGCCGCTTGGAGACGGTCCCGATCGTGGTGGCGGGCAGGTCGACGATCACGGCATCCTCCACTCGCGCCCGTCCCGGGCGAGCATCTGGTCGGACTCGCGCGGCCCCCAGCCTCCCGAGAGGTAGTCCTGCGGCTTCTCGGGTCGGCTCTCCCAGTACGCCGTCACGGGGTCGAGGATCTGCCAGGACATCTCGACCTCTTCGTGGCGCGGGAAGAGCGGCGGATCCCCGAGCAGGACGTCCAGGATGAGGCGCTCGTAGGCCTCCGGGGAGGACTCGGTGAACGCCACGCCGTAGCCGAAGTCCATCGAGACGTCGCGGACCTCCATCTGCGCGCCCGGGACCTTCGCCCCGAACCGCATCGTGACGCCCTCGTCGGGTTGGACGCGGATGACCACCGCGTTCTGCCCGAGGTCCTCGGTCTCCGTGTCGGCGAACGGCAGGCGGGGGGCCTTCTTGAAGACCACCGCGATCTCCGTCACCCGCTTGGCCAGGCGCTTGCCGGCGCGCAGGTAGAACGGCACCCCCGCCCACCGCCGCGTGTCGACGGCGAGCTTCAGCGCGGCGTAGGTCTCGGTGGTGGACTCCGGCGAGACCCCCTCCTCCTGGGCGTAGCCGAGGACCTTTTCCCCGCCCTGCCAGCCCGCCGCATACCGGCCCCGCGCCGCGGCCTGATCGATCGGCCCGGCGATCCGGACCGCGGAGAGCACCTTCTCCTTCTCGGCGCGCAGGTGTCCCGCGGCGAACGACAGCGGCTCCTCCATCGCGGTGAGCGCGAGGAGCTGAAGGAGGTGGTTCTGAATGACGTCGCGCGCCGCGCCGATGCCGTCGTAATAGCCGGCGCGCCCGCCGATCCCGATGTCCTCGGCCATCGTGATCTGCACGTGGTCCACGAAATGGCTGTTCCAGACCGGCTCGAACAGCTGGTTCGCGAAGCGCAGCGCGAGCAGGTTCTGGACCGTCTCCTTGCCGAGATAGTGGTCGATCCGGAAGACCGCGTCCGGGGGGAACACCGCCTCCACGATCGCGTTGAGCTCCTGGGCGGAGGCCAGGTCGTGCCCGAACGGCTTCTCGATGACGACGCGTCGCCAGGTGCCCTCCCGCGGCCGGCTCAGGCCGCAGCGCTCGAGCTGGCGGCATACCTGAGCGAAGGCGTTCGGGGGGATCGACAGGTAGAACGCGTGGTTGCCGCCGGTCCCGCGCTCGTCGTCCAGCTCGGCGACGCCCCGCGCCAGCTCGTCGAAGCCCTCGTCGTCGTCGAACGCTCCCGTCACGAACCGCAGGCCCTCAGCGAGCTGCTGCCAGACCTCCTCCTTGAAGGAGGTCCGGGCGTGCTTGCTCACCGCGGAGCGCACGACCGCCGCGAAGTCCTCGGTGGACCAGTCCCGGCGGCCGTACCCGACCAGCGAGAAGCCCGGCGGGAGCAGCCCCCGGTTGCACAGGTCGTACAGGGCCGGGAGCAGCTTCTTCTGCGCCAGGTCCCCGGTCACGCCGAACATCACGACGCTGCACGGTCCGGCGATTCGCGGCAGTCGCTTGTCCCGCGGATCGCGCAGCGGGTTGGCGCCCGGCGCGACCGGGACCGGGCTCATCCCTTGCCCCGCGCGGCCGCCAGCGCCGCGGACACGGTCTCGAGGAGTTCCTCCCAGGAGACCTCGAACTTCGAGACGCCCTCGGCCTCCAGGATCTCGACCACGTCGTGGTAGGAGATCCCGATGCGCTCCAGGTCGTCCAGCTGCGTCGCGGCCTCCTCGTAGTGGTCCCGCACGGTGTCCCCGCGGACCACGCCGTGGTCGGCGAAGGCCTCCAACGTCTTGCCCGGCATGGTGTTCACGGTGCCGGGAGCGACCAGCTCAGTGACGTACATCACGTCAGGGTAGGCCGGATCCTTCACCCCGGTCGAGGCCCACAGGGGGCGCTGCGGGTGCGCGCCGTCGTCGGCGAGATTGGCCCAGCGCGGGGTCGAGAAGACCTCCTCGTAGGCCTGGTAGGCGAGCCGCGCGTTGGCGATGCCCGCCTTGCCCCGCAGCTGCGCGGCCTCGGGTGCGTCGATGGCCGCGAGGCGCTTGTCGACCTCGCTGTCCACGCGGCTGACGAAGAAGGACGCCACGGAGTGGATCTTTGACAGGTCGACGCCGCGCTGGCGGGCCTGCTCCAGGCCGGTCAGGTAGGCGTTCATGACGCCCCGGTACCGGTCGATGCTGAAGATCAACGTGACGTTGACGTTGATCCCTTCCGCGATCGCCGTCGCGATCGCGGGCAGACCCTCGACCGTGGCCGGAATCTTGATCATGACGTTCGGCCGGTCGACCGCCGCCCACAGCCGCCGGGCCATCTCGACCGTGCCGTCGGTGTCCTTGGCGAGACGCGGGTCCACTTCGATGGACACGCGCCCGTCCACCCCGCCCGTGCGGTCGAAGAGGGGACGCAGCACGTCGCAGGCGTCGCGTACGTCGTCCGTGGTGATCGTGAAGACGGCCTCGTCGAGGTCGGCGCCCGCGTCGGCCAACTCCTTGACCTGCGCGTCGTACGCGTCCCCCGCCGCCAGCGCCGCGGCGAAGATCGTCGGGTTCGTCGTCACGCCGACCACGCCGCGGCTCACCAGCTCCGCGAGGCCGCCGCCGCGGATCAGTGGACGCGTCAGGTCGTCGTACCAGATCGAAACACCCGCGTCGGCCAGGTCCTTGACGGCACCTTGGACGCTCTCGTCAACGGTCATCGTGAGCTCTCCTTTCCGGCGGCGGTCGCCATGGAGCGGCGCGCCAGTTGTGCCACGTTGTCTGCCGTGAATCCGTACGCCTCGAGCAACACCGAGCCGGAGGCCGACTCGCCGAAGTGGTCGATGCCGAGGACCTCGCCCGCGTCACCGACGTAGGAACGCCACAGCCCGGGGTGGGCCGCCTCGACGGAGACCCGGGCCCGCACCGACGGGGGAAGCACCTCGTCCTGGTAGTCCTGAGGCTGCTGCTCGAACCACTCCAGGCAGGGCGCGGACACCACGCGGGCGCGCACGCCGTCGGCGGTCAGCTGCTCGTAGGCCCCCAGCGCCACCGAGACCTCCGAGCCGGTCGCGATGAGGATGACCTCCGGGTCGCCGCCCGAGGCGTCCGCCAGCACGTATGCGCCCTTGGTGACGCCCTCGGCGGAGGCGTACGTCGAGCGGTCGATCACCGGGAGCGCCTGGCGGCTGAGGAGCAGGCCCACGGGCCCGGAGGTCGCCGTACTGCGCTCCAGGATCGTGCGCCAGGCCACCGAGGTCTCGTTGGCGTCGCCCGGCCGGACCACCGCCAGGTTCGGGATCAGGCGCAGGCTGGGGATCTGCTCGATCGGCTGGTGGGTGGGGCCGTCCTCGCCGAGACCCACCGAGTCGTGGGTCCATACGAACACCGACGGGACGAGCTGGATGGCCGCGAGCCGGACCGCCGGGCGCATGTAGTCCGAGAAGGTGAGGAACGTGCCGCCGTACGGGCGGGTCAGCCCCTCCAGCGCGATCCCGTTGAGGATCATGCCCATCGCGTTCTCCCGGATCCCGAAGTGCAGGGTCCGGCCGTAGGGGCCGCCCTTCCACAGCCGGGTCTGGCGCTCGCTCGGGATGAAGCTGGGCTCGCCCTCCATCGTCGTGTTGTTGGACTCCGCCAGGTCCGCGCTGCCGCCCCACAACTCCGGGAGCACGTCCGCCAGTGCGGTCAGGATCTTGCCCGAGGCGGCGCGGGTGGCGACCCCCTTGGGGTCGGCCTCCCAGGTCGGGAAGGCGTCGGCGAAGCCGTCGGGGACCTCCCAGGCGCGTACGCGCTTCAGGAGGGCCGCCCGCTCCGGGTTGGCCGACTCCCACGCCGCGAACCGCTCCTCCCAGTCCGAGCGCGCCTGCGCGCCCCGCTGGGCCACCCGGCCCTGGGTCAGCTCGATCACCGCGTCATCCACCTGGAACGCCTGATCCGGGTCGAACCCGAGGAGCTTCTTGGTGGCCGCGATCTCGTCGGCGCCGAGCGCGGAGCCGTGCGACTTGCCGGTGTCGCGGGCCGTGGGGGCGGGCCAGGCGATGATCGTCGACAGGACGACGATCGTCGGCTTGTCGGTGACGGCGCGGCCGGCCTCGATCGCGGCGGCCAAAGCGTCGACGTCCTCGGTGTAAGGGTCTGCGCCGCGCCAGTCCACGTGGCGCACGTCCCAGCCGTAGGACTCGAAGCGCATGGCGACGTCCTCGCTGAACGAGACGTCCGTCTGGTCCTCGATCGAGATCTTGTTGTCGTCGTAGATGAGCGTCAGGTTGCCCAGCTGCTGGTGCCCGGCCAGGGAGCACGCCTCGGACGCCACGCCCTCCTGGAGGCAGCCGTCGCCCGCGATCACGAAGATGTGGTGGTCGAACGGGCTGGTGCCGGGGGCCGCGTCGGGATCGAACAGGCCCCGCTGGCGGCGCTGCGCCATGGCCATGCCGACGGCGCTGGCCAGGCCCGAGCCGAGCGGCCCGGTGGTGATCTCCACGCCGGTCGTGTGGTGCACCTCCGGGTGGCCCGGGGTCTTGCTGTCTCGGGTCCGCAGCGCCTCGATGTCCGCGAGTTCCAGGCCGATGCCGGCCATGTACATCGCCACATACTGCGTCAGGCTGGAGTGACCGTTGGACAGGACGAACCGGTCCCGTCCGAGCCACATCGGCTCGGCGGGGTCATAGTTCATGACGTTCTGATAGAGGAGGTACGCCACCGGAGCTAGGGCCATGGCCGTGCCGGGGTGTCCGTTGCCGACCTTCTGGACGGCGTCCGCCGCCAGGAGACGCGCGGTGTCCACGGCCCGGACGTCGAGGTCGGACCACCCGAGTGACTCGGCCACGGGGACCATGAGGGATGCGTCACGCTCCGCGGGATTCTGCCTGTCTGCCACAGCGGCTTCTCCTTAAGCTGGTCATTCGAGCGTTCGTCGCGAGGATCCTCGGGTGGCGACCCGGAGATCCGGAAGTTCCGTCGGTCGTCCCGAACGGTATGCCGCTCGAGCACTCGGGGCACGGGGTTCGAGCCTAATCAGGCGGTCCGGGCGGCACACGTTGTGGCCATTTGTTGCCTTGGCGGGAGCGGGGAATCGCCGACGACCAGGGCGGCCGTCCGCGCGAGCTGCCCGTAGACTGGGCGGGCATCGCCCGGACGCCTGGGTGACGCACGGGTCCGGCGCTCCGGCGCGCCCTCCTCATCAGGTCTCCCGAAGGACGACGTGACAGCGCTGCAACCTCGCCATTCCTCGGACGCTCCGACCGCCACGGCGCCAGCCGCGACGTTCGGCGACTACATGTCCCTGGTCAAACCGCGGATCATCGAGCTGCTGCTCGTCACCACCTTCCCGGTGATGTTCCTCGCGGAGCGCGGAGTTCCCTCGCCGGGGCTGATCGTCGCGACGCTCGTCGGGGGGAGCCTGTCCGCCGCGAGCGCGAACATCCTCAACTGCTACCTGGACCGCGACATCGACCGGTTGATGCACCGGACGGAGAACCGGCCTCTGGTCACCGGCGCGATCAGCCCCCAACGGGCGCTGACCTTCGGCATCGTGGTGGGGATCGCGTCCGTCGCGGTCCTCGGCCTCGCGGTCAACTGGTTGTCCGCGGTCCTGTCGATCGTCGCCATCGTGCTGTACGTCGGGCTCTACACCTTCATCCTGAAGCGCCGCACGGCTCAGAACATCGTGTGGGGAGGCACGGCCGGTTGCATGCCGGTCCTGATCGGCTGGGCCGCAGTGACGAACTCGCTGGACTGGGCCCCCGTGGTGCTCTTCCTCGTCGTGTTCTTCTGGACGCCGCCGCACTACTGGCCGTTGTCGATGCGGTTCAAGGACGATTACGCAGCCGCCGGGGTGCCGATGCTGCCGGTGGTCGCCCAGGACGTGACGGTCGCGCGCCAGATCGTGGCGTACTCGTGGGCAACGGTTGCCATCTCGCTGGTGCTGGTTCCGGTCGCGCCGATGGGCTGGCTCTACCTCGTGGCCGCGAGCGTCGCGGGCGCCGTGTTCCTGCTGGAAGCGCACCGGTTGCTGCGCCGGGCTCAGGACCCGGCCAACGAGACCCTGGCCTCCCTGCGGCCGATGCGGCTCTTCCACTACTCGATCAGTTATCTGACCCTGGTCTTCGTCGCGGTCGCGGTCGACCCGCTGCTCTACCTGCCGCTGCCCTCGTTCTGACGGCCGTTCAGGGTGCTATCGGGTTCAGGGTGCTATCGGTTCAACCGGCGTGGAAGGCCGGCTCGGCGCCCGCGCCGACCCGATCGACCTGCCGCGTCGACAGCACAGCGAAGGTCATGGCCGCGGTGAGCAGGGCCGAGAGGGCCATGTGCACCAAGACGAGGCCCCACGGGATCTGCAGCGCGTACTGCACGTAGCCGACCAGGCCCTGCGCCAGGGACAGCCCCAGCACGAGCGCCCACGGCCGGATCAGGGCCGCCCTCGCGCCCTCGCGGCGGAGCAGGACGAGCGCGGCCACCACCAGGATCACGAAGACCCATACGGCCGCGGAGTGCAGACGCGAGGTGACCACGGGGTCGAAGCCGAACCGGACCGGCTGCTCGGCGTCCCCGGAGTGCGGCCCCGATCCGGTGACGGCCGTGCCGAAGACCGTGACGACCGCGAACGCCCCCGCGGCCGCGTAGGCCAGGGCGTGCACGCTCGGGGAGACGACGACCCGGCGGACGCCGTCGCCCTCGTCGTAGCGGCGCAGCAACCACGCGGAGAACGCGACCAACGCGATCGAGAGGAGGAAGTGCGGAGAGACCGTCTTGGGATCCAGGTGCGCGAGCACGATGACCCCGCCGAGGAGGGCCTGCGCCACGATCCCCAGGAGGGGCACGGTCGACCACCACACGAAGCGCGGCCGATGCGGCGCCCATCGCTGCGCCGCGTAGACGAGCGCGATCGCCGTGAACCCGAGGACGAAGGTCATGAGCCGGTTGCCGAACTCGATCGCCGCGTGGATCCCCTGCTCCTGCCCGACCACCGGGGTGAAGGAACCGGGGGTGCACTGCGGCCACGTCGGGCAGCCGAGACCGGAACCGGTCAGACGGACCAGCCCGCCGGACACGATGATGAGCATCTGCAGCACCAGGTTCGCCACGAGGAGGCGCCGCAGCCAACCGGCGCTGGTGGGCGCAGGGCTGCTCGGGCGGCTGATCGCGGTCTCCGAAGTGCTCACCGGTCCACCCTAGTCCGCACGTTCGGTGGCGACGCGCGCCGGAGCTGCGGGGTGCGCCGGGCGGCCCGGTCCTGGTGGAGGCGCCGCAGACGCGACCAAAGTTACCGACGGGTTCGCTGAAATCGCCCAGTTCCCCTGTGCGGAAGGTGGCCCGTGCTTCGTTTCGGCCGCTAGGGTCACTTGCTGATAACTGCCCTACCGACACGGCTCCCGGGAGTCCCGGGACTCCCGCAGCCGGCGAGAACAGGTGGCCCATGAAGATCGCAGTCCTCGTCAAGTACGTCCCCGAGCCCACGGCGGCGTGGTCCTTCAAGTCCGATTTCACGTTGGATCGTGAAGCGGTGGAGGGCCGGTTGAGCGAGTTGGATGAGTATGCCGTGGAGCAGGCGGTCCGCCTGGTCGAGGGTGGGCTGGACGCGGAGATCACGTATGTGACGGTGGGCCCGGCCCGCGCGGTCGACGGGCTGCGCAAGGCGTTGGCGATCGGCGGGCAGGACGCGGTCCACGTGCTCGATGACGGGATTGCCGGGTCGGATGCGTTGGGGACCTCGCGGGTGTTGGCGGCGGCGCTGGAGAAGGTCGGTTTCGACCTGGTGCTGGCCGGGATGGCGTCCACCGATGCGGAGATGTCGGTGGTGCCCGCGATGGTGGCCGACCGGTTGGGCATCAATCAGGCCACGTTTGCCGGGGAGCTGAGCGTGTCCGACGGGGCGGTGAGCATCCGTCGGGAGAGCGACGCGGAGTCGGTGACGGCGTCGGCGGCGTTGCCGGCGCTGGTGACGGTCACCGACCAGACGCCGGAGGCCCGGTATCCGGCGTTCAAGGCGATCATGGGCGCCAAGAAGAAGAAGGTGGCGACGTGGTCGCTGGCGGATCTGGGCGTGGATCCCGGCACGGTGGGTGCGGGCGCGGCCTTGACGCAGGTGTTGTCGCTGGAGCCGGAGCCGGGCCGCGCGGCCGGCGAGGTCGTGGAGGACGACGGTACGGCGGCGGCGCAGATCGCCGACTTCCTGGCCGCTCGAGGCCTGCTGTAACAGACCCCCCGATCGTTGTGGAGTGCGAGAGTTCAGGGAGCTAGTGATGTCACAGGTTTTGGTGTTGGCGGAGCTGTCCGGCTCGGGGGTGCGCAAGGCGACCTTGGAGCTGCTGACGTTTGCCGGGCGGTTGGGTGAGCCGGCCGCGGTGGTGTGCGGGGAGGCCCCGGCGGAGGCGGTGGCGACGCTGGCCGAGTACGGGGCGGCCACGGTGTACAGGGTGGCCGGGTCGGAGTTTTCTTCGCATCTGTCGCTCCCGGTGGCCGAGGCGCTGGTGGCGGTCGCGGAGCAGACCTCGCCGTCGGCGATCCTGGTGTCCAGCGGGCCGGACGGCAAGGACGTCGCAGCGCGGCTGGCGGTGCGCCTCGATGCGGGGATCGTCACCGACGCCGTGGACCTGGTGGCCGAGGACGGGCAGGTCGTGGCCACGCAGTCGGTGGTCAACGGGTCCTATCGGGCCCGCACGAAGATCACCAGCGGCCTGGCCGTGGTCACCGTCCGACCGAACTCGGTGACCGCGCAGCCCGCTAGCGCGGCGGGCAACGTGGTGGAGGTGCCGGTCACGTTCAGCGCGACGGCCACCGGCACGGCGGTGGATGGTCGTTCGCCGAAGGCGTCCACGGGTCGGCCGGATCTGACGGACGCGGCGGTGGTGATCGCCGGCGGACGCGGGGTCGGTTCGGCGGAGGGCTTCGCGTTGATCGAGGCGCTGGCCGACGCTTTGGGGGCGGCGGTGGGCGCGACCCGGGCGGTCACCGACCTGGAGTGGGCTTCGCACGACCTGCAGATCGGGCAGACCGGTAAGACGGTGTCGCCGAGCCTGTACCTGGCGGCCGGCGTGTCCGGGTCGATCCAGCACCGGGCGGGGATGCAGTCGAGCAAGACGATCGTGGCGATCAACAAGGATCCGAAGGCGCCCATCTTTTCGGTGAGCGACTTCGGGGTGGTGGGTGACCTGCACAAGGTCATCCCCGCGTTGATCGAGGCGGCCAGCGCCCGGAAGGGGTGAGCCGGCGTGCGAGTGCGCCGCCCTCTCGCGCCGGTTGATGGCGCGGCAGGGCGGCGCGCCCGTCGAGGGACCGGCCCACCCACCCCCTCGTGCACCACCGTTGGTGAGCCCCATCGTCGTTGAGAGGCAGACATGTACGCGGTACGACTGATCCTGGGTGTCCTGATCGTGGCGGTCGGACTGACCCTGGCCGGTCGCCGACTGGCCTACCTGTATCGGGTCGGCAAACTCGGCCAGCGGGTGGAGCCGTGGCGGATGCCGGGGGCCGGGGAGGCGATCCGGGCCGAGCTGGTCGAGGTGGCCGCGCAACGCAAGCTGCTGCGCTGGACGGCGCCGGGTGTGGCGCACGCGGCGGTGTTCTGGGGCTTTTGCGTTCTGTTGCTGACGATCGTGGAGGCGTTCGGGGCGATCATCGACCCCACCTTCCAGATCCCGATCATCGGCAACTGGCCGGCGCTGGGCTTCATCGAGGATCTGTTCGCGCTGTTGTGCGTGGCGGCGGTGATCGCGTTCGCGGTGATCCGCTTCCGGGAGGCGCCCAAGGAGGCGGGCCGCGGCTCGCGCTTCTTCGGCAGTCACCTGGGGCCGGCCTGGATCGTGTTGCTGGGGATCATCGGTGTGGTCGTCACGGTGCTGCTGACCCGGGCCACCCAGATCAACGCGCAGGCGGTGGGGGAGCCCCGCGCAGACGGGAGCCGGCCGCTGGCCTTCCTGGAGGGGGCGTTCGCCTCCCAGGCGCTGGCGCGGCTGTTCGCTCCGCTGGGGCAACACACCAACGAGGTGCTGGAGACGATCTTCCTGCTGCTCGGGCTGGCGGTGCTGCTGGCGTTCGTGGTGTTCGTGACGTACAGCAAGCACCTGCACATCCTGACCTCGCTGCCGAACGTCGCCTTCGCCCGCCGGCCGCGGGCGTTGGGCGCGGTGCCGATGATCCACGTCGATGGCAAGCCGGTGGACCTGGAGTCCATGGAGGAGCTGGACGAGGACGCCCCGCTGGGGGTGGGCAAGGTCGAGGACTTCACCTGGAAGGGCCTGCTGGATTTCGCGACCTGCACCGAGTGCGGCCGCTGCCAGAGCCAGTGCCCGGCGTGGCATACCGACAAGCCGCTCTCGCCGAAGCTGCTGATCATGGCGCTGCGCGACCACACGCTGGCCAAGGCGCCATACCTGCTGGCCGCCGCTGACGAGGAGGGCAACCGCCCTGGCGCCCCCGCGGAGGCGGCGGCGGAGGCCGAGCGTGCGCTGGTCGGGCCGGCCGGTGATGAGTCGGCCCGCGTCGACGAGCACGGCGTGCACGGGCAGGGCGCGATCCCCTTCGACATGCTGTGGTCCTGTACGACCTGCGGGGCGTGCGTCGAGCAGTGCCCGGTGGACATCGAGCACGTCGATCACATCGTCGACATGCGCCGCTACCAGATGCTGATGGAGTCGGCCTTCCCCGAGGAAGCAGCGGTGATGCTCAACGGCCTGGAGCACGCCGGGGACCCCTGGGGTCGCGGCGCCCGGCAACGGATGGAGTGGGCGGCCCCGCTGGACTTCGAGGTCCGGGTCTTCGGCGCGCAGGGCGAAGAGCAGATCCCCGACGATGTGGAGTACCTGTTCTGGGTCGGGTGCGCCGGGTCGCTGGACGACACCGCGGCGCGCACGACGCGGGCGGTGGCCACCCTGTTGCACGAGGCCGGGGTCGAGTTCATGGTGCTGGGCGAGGGGGAGACCTGCACCGGCGATCCGGCCCGGCGGGCCGGGCACGAGTTCCTCTTCCAGATGCTGGCCCAGCAGAACATCGAGACCCTCAACGAGGTCGGTGCGAAGCGGATCGTGGTCACCTGCGCGCACTGCTTCAACACGATCGCCAACGAGTACCCCCAACTCGGCGGCCACTACGAGGTCGTCCACCACACCACGCTGCTGGCCCAGCTGGTCGCCGACGGGCGGCTGACCCCGCTGCAACCGGTGCACTCGGTGGTCACCTACCACGACCCGTGCTATCTGGGCCGGCACAACCGGATCTTCAACCCGCCCCGCGAAGTCCTGTCCGCGGTCCCCGGCCTGCAACTGACCGAACTGCCCCGCAACCGCGAACGCTCGTTCTGCTGCGGCGCCGGCGGAGCGCGCATGTGGATGG
Source organism: uncultured Austwickia sp. (assembly GCA_934678955.1). The sequence goes on from CAKUSI010000043.1 coordinate 14,388, forward strand.
ACGAAAACCTCGGCCGGCGCATCAACATCGACCGCACCGACGAAGCCCTGGCCCTGAACCCGGGACTCATCACCGCGGCCTGCCCCTGGTGCATCACCATGCTCGACGACGGTCTCAAACAACGCCGGCTCGAAGGCGCCGCCGACGAATCGGTCCAGGTCACCGACGTCGCCGAACTCCTCCTGGCCAGCGTCAAACCCCAGGCCACCGAGATCACGCCCACCGCCCCCGAGAACACCTGAGCACCGCCGGACGCCGAGCGCCCGGCCGGATCGCCGCGACGACACGCCAGACGAAAGAGGGACCAGCCGCCATGACCGAGCAGAGCACCAGCCACACCCTGGGCGCGGGACTCGACCTCGCCTCCCTGAACCTGATGCTGGAGGCGCTCGTCGACTTCACCGAGGAGTCCCTGACCCCGGAGCTCCAGCTCGACCTGGACCACGAGGATCGGTGCCCCGAGGACATCGTCCGGGCCATGTCCGACCCGGAGACCCTGGGGGTCCAGCTCGTCTTCATCCCGGAGGCGTACGGCGGCCTGGACGGAGGGGCGTTCGACTCCTACCGGGTGTGCGAGGTCATGGCCCGCAAGGACATCGGGCTCGCGACCGCCGTGTTCGCGACCTTCCTCGGGTCGGACCCGATCGTGGTCGGGGCGACCGAGGAGCAGAAGATGGAGTGGCTCGGCGCGATCGCCGAGCAGGGCGTGGTCTTCGCCTACGGGGCCACCGAGCCGGAGGCGGGTTCGGACCTCGGGGCACTGTCCACCACCGCCACCCCGATAGCCGGGGAGGACGGCGAGGTCACCGGCTACAAGATCACCGGGCGCAAGCAGTGGATCTCCAACGGGTCGATCGCCGACTTCTCCACGATCCTCGCGATGACCCCGGAGGGCCCCACCTGGTTCGTCGTGGCGAAGGGGACGGACGGCTTTTCCGCGGCGCCGCCGGAGGACAAGCACGGCCTGCGCCTGTCGAACACGGCCGCGCTCGTGCTCGACGACGTCGAGGTGCCGGCGTACAACCTGATCGGCGGAGTGCCCGGCAAGGGCCTGGTGCAGGCGCAGATGGTGTTCGGCTACACCCGGCTCATGGTGGCCGCCTTCGGTCTTGGCGGCGGGTGGGAGGCCCTGGACCGCGCGATCGACTACTCCAAGCAGCGTGAACAGGGCGGGAGCCTGCTGTCGGAGAAGCAGGGCTTCGTCCACAAGCTGATCGTCCCGCACGCGGTCCGGCTGGAGGCGTCCCGCGCCTACATCGAGTACACCGCCGACCAGATCGACCGCGGCTTCGGCGAGAACGGCGCGATGAACACCGAGGGTGCGATCGCCAAGTACCTCGCCACCACCTTCGGCAACGCCGCCGCCGACGATGCGATCCAGGCGCACGGCGGCTACGGCTACACCCGCCCGTACGTGGTGGAGAAGGTCAAGCGCGACGTCCGGATCACAACGATCTACGAGGGCACGTCGGAGATCATGGAGATGACGGTCGCCCGCGATCGCTGGCAACAGCACCTGAAGTCCGGCTTCCGCTACTACGCGGAGGCGGCCGGAGCGATGACCCAGCTGCACGCGCGCCACCCCGAGGTCGGCGCCGATGTGGCCGCACTCGCGCTCAACAGCCTCAACGTCGTGTTCGAGGCGGCCCGCACCGCGCGGCTCACCCGCAACCAGCACGTGCTCTTCCGGCTCGGCGAGCTGGCCTCCTTCGCGGAGGCCGCCGCCGTGTTCTGCGAGCGCGCCGCCGCCGCCATGGAGGGCACCAGCCACGAGAAGTCCCCCAAGCGCTTCAACGCGGAGGCGCTCACAATGATGGCCCGCGCCTTCGCGCGCGACGCCGCGCAAAAGGTGGCCCAGGACGGGATCCGCTGGGTGGCCTCGGCCGCCGAGCCGGGCAGCCCCGCGATCGCCGCCCTCGCCGCGATCCCCTCGGAGCAGATCCGCGCCGCGCAGGCCGGGGCGCTGGCCGACATGGACCGCATCGCGGACATCCTCTACCAGCGCTGATTCGCCCCGCCGACCGCGTACGGGCCCTGCGGCGACACGCCAACGCTCGCCGAGGCTACTCGCGAAACCACCGATGACCCAGCACCGACGACCCAGCATCGAGGAGTCGAGCTTCATGACCAGTCCCGGGAGCACCCCCATCGCCGTCGTGGGCGTGGCCGCGATCATGCCCCAGGCGCCCACCGCGGACCTCTTCTGGCAGAACATCAAGAACGGGGTCTACTCGATCACCGAGACGCCGGTCGACCGCTGGGATCCGGCCAAGTACTACGACGCGGACCGCAGCGCCCGCGACAAGACGTACAGCAAGATCGGCGGCTGGGTCCGCGAGTTCGAGTGGAACCCGGTGGCCTGGCGGTTGCCGATCCCGCCGACCGTGGCGGCCCAGATGGACGAGGGGCAGCGCTGGGTCATCTCCGCCTCGCGGGCGGCGCTGACCCAGGCGGGCTGGCCGGACTGGAAGGTCGACGGCGACCGGGTCGGGGTGATCCTCGGCAACGCCATCGGCGGCGAGAAGCACTATGTGTCCGCCAACCGGATTCGCCTGCCCGAGCTGCTCGCCCACGTGCAGTCCGCGCCCTCGATGCTGGCGCTGCCGACCGAGGTGCAGGAGCGCATCATCACCGAGGCGCGCACGTCCTACCAGGACGCGACGCTGGAGATCACCGAGGACACCATGCCGGGTGAGCTGTCCAACGTGATGGCGGGCCGGGTGGCCAACCTGTTCAACCTGCGCGGCCCCAACTTCACGACCGACGCGGCCTGCGCATCGGGCCTGGCCGCGCTGTCGGCGGCGGTGCACGGGCTGCGCGCCCACGAGTACGACGCGGTGATCACCGGCGGCGTCGACCGCAACATGGGCATCGAGGGCTTCGTCAAGTTCTGCAAGATCGGCGCGCTGTCCGCCAGCGGCACCCGCCCCTTCGACGCCGGCGCGGACGGCTTCGTGATGGGGGAGGGGTGCGCGATCTTCGTGCTCAAGCGGCTCGAGGACGCCGAGCGGGACGGTGACCCGATCCAGGCGGTCATCCTCGGCATCGGTGGGTCCTCGGACGGCAAGGGCAAGGGCATCACAGCGCCCAACCCGATCGGCCAGCAGCACGCGGTGCGTCGCGCCTGGCAGTCCGCGGGCCTCGACCCGGCGACCGCGTCGGCCCTGGAGGCGCACGGCACCTCGACGCGCGTCGGCGACGCCGCCGAGCTGTCCTCGCTGACCGCGGTGTTCGGCGACAGCGCCAAGCCGCGCTCGATCGCGCTCGGGTCCGTGAAGTCGAACATCGGCCACCTGAAGGCAGCGGCCGGCTCGGCGGGCCTGTTCAAGATGGTCAAGATGCTGCACGAGAAGGTGCTCGTCCCCTCCCTGAACTTCAAGGTGCCCAACGACAACGTCGACTGGGACACGATCCCGTTCGCGGTCAACACGCAGCTGCGCGGCTGGGAGTCCTCGGCCTGTCCGGACGGCGTCCGGCGCGGCGGCGTGAGCGCGTTCGGCTTCGGCGGGACGAACTTCCACGTGGTGGTGGAGGAGCACGTGCCCG
>CAKUSI010000044.1 GCA_934678955.1 uncultured Austwickia sp.
TCTCCACCACCGACCCCCAGGAGGCTCAGACACAGAAATCCTGACCAGTGGTCTCACCGCCGTTGACAATCACCGGGGAGACTCAGGAGGGTGGTCACTTGGCCGACGGGCACTGTGTATCAGCTTGTTTCAGGAGGAACACCGTGCCCAGGACCGCCGAGCCCCTCCGGCCGGTCGCGCCAGGATTCAGCGCGCCGGACCGCGGCCGTCTCAGCTTTCACCCCACGGCGGACGACGTCGTGATCACCGACCACGCGGTCTGGACTCGAGACGACGCCGAGTTCTTCGCGCTGCTCGGCGGCTCGCGGGCCGAGTTCCCGCCGGTCATCGCACCCACGCAGCAGGTGCTCATGGCCCATGCCCGCTTCATGGCGATGGAGCGGGGCGAGCCCTTCGACCCCGTCCGGTATCTGCATGAGCAGGCGGGGCTGGACCCGGACCGGTTCGACGGGGGTCTTGTGGCCCTCGCGCTGGACTTCTACGGTGGCCGACGCCGGACCATGCTCCGCGCCGTCGAGTGTTCGCCGGCACCCCGCCAGGTGGCCTGACGAGCGTCCGGTCAGGTGCCTGACGGATGGGTTTCCCGGCCAGGTGCCTGACGGGTATCCCGGCCAGGTGACCCGATGAGCGTCACGGCTCGCGCCGACCGGAGTCGGCCGGGCGGTCAGATGTCGCGGAACGTGGTGACGCTGGCGCCCAACGCGTTCAGGCGGTCGGCCAGGTCCTCGTAGCCGCGGTTGATCACATAGACATTCCGTAGGACCGACGTCCCCTCCGCCGCGAGCATCGCGATCAGCACGACGACGCCGGGGCGCAACGCCGGCGGGCAGACGACTTCGGCGGCCCGCCAACGGGTCGGCCCGTCCACCATGACCCGGTGCGGGTCGAGCAACTGTACGCGGGCGCCGACCTTGTTCAGCTCGGTCAGGTAGATCGCCCGGTTTTCATACACCCAGTCGTGAATGAGCGTCCGGCCCTGGGCGACCGCGCCGATGAGCGCGAAGAACGGCAGGTTGTCGATGTTGAGGCCCGGGAACGGCATCGGGTGGATCTTGTCGATCGGCGCGTGCAGCGGGCCCGGGATCGTCGTGATGTCCACGAGCCGGGTCTGCCCGTTGGCGGAGGGGTATTCCTCCGTCAACTCATACCGCATCCCCATCCCCGCGAGGGTCGCCAACTCGATCTCGAGGAACTCGATCGGCGCCCGGTTGATGGTGATCTCCGAGCCGGTGACAACGGCCGCCGAGAGCAGGCTCATCGCCTCGATCGGGTCCTCGCTGGGGGAGTAGTCGACGTCCTCCTCGATCACGGCGCGGCCGTGCACGGTGAGCGTGGTCGTGCCGATCCCCTCGATCCGCACGCCGAGCCGCTCCAGGAAGAAGCACAGGTCCTGGACCATGTAGTTGGAGCTGGCGTTGCGGATGACCGAGGTGCCGTCAAAGCGGGCCGCCGCCATGAGCGCGTTCTCGGTGACGGTGTCGCCGCGCTCGGTGAGCACGATGGGTCGCGTCGGGCCTACGGAGCGGTCCACGCTCGCCAGGTAGCGCCCGTTCGTCGCCTCCACCGAGAGGCCGAAGTTGCGCAGGGCGGTCATGTGCGGCTCGATGGTCCGCGAGCCGAGGTCGCACCCGCCGGAGAACGGCAGCGAGAAGCTGTCGAAGTCGTGCAGCAGCGGCGCGAAGAACATGATGATCGTGCGGGTCCGGCGGGCCGCGTCCTGGTCCATGGCGGTGAGGTCGAGGCGCTCGGGCGGGACGATCTCCAGGTCGTTGCTGCCGGGCAGCCAGCGGGTCTTGACCCCGATGCTCCACAGGACCTCGAGGATGCGGTTGACCTCCTCGATGCGCGCGAGACTGCGCAGCGTGGTCTTGCCCCGGTTGAGCAGCGAGGCGCACAGCAGGGCGACGGCTGCGTTCTTGCTGGTCTTGACGTCGATCGAGCCGGTCAGCTTGGTGCCGCCCGTGATCCGCAGGTGCTGCGGGCCGGAGCTGCCCAGCGAGACGAACTCGGAGTCGAGTGAGGCGCCGATGCGCGCGATCATCTCCAGGGACAGGTTCTGCTTGCCCTGCTCGATGCGGGCGACCGCGCTCTGGCTGGTGCCGAGGTGGTCAGCGAGCTCGGTCTGGGTCATCCCCTGGTGACGACGGGCGTCGCGGATGAGGCTTCCGATGCGTGCCAAGTAGTCCTCGCTCATGCCGGTTAGCCTAACTCATATATGAGATAACAACTGGTGGTGGGTGGGGATCGCACACCCGTGCCAGATGTCGCCTCCGACCGGGAGCCGACAAGGACGACCGACCAAGTTTTGCATGGCGCGGCCGCGCCCATCGAATCACCCGGTGTCCTCGGAGTGTCGCACGGCCGGGTGACACCGGCGTGAAGGCGCTCCGGCGCGCCGTCGAACGTGCGCGACAGCGATGCTCCGTCGATTGCTCGACGGGGCATCGCTGCTGGTCAGGGACGCCTACGCGGCCGCTCGAGCCCCGGCCGCGTTCGACCGGCGTCCGGGGTCCTCCGCGTGGACGCAATGCTTCGGCGGGGACGCGATGCTTCGGCGGGGACGCGATGCTTCGGCGTGGACGTCGGCTTCTCGGTCGGGACGCTGCTGCAGCGGCGCCCGGGCCGAGGCCGCGGTGTCCAGGTCGAAGTAGCGCGTCCCGAGAGGCAGATGGCCGATCAGGAGGCGACGCTGGCCACCCCCGGCGGCAGGAACCGCTGCCCGGTCACCTTCTGCGCGACGCCGCTGCGGTCCAGGAGCGGCGTGAGCCCGCCGTTCCAAAACTGGAAGCCGGCCCCCGTGATCATCGCGAGGTCGAGATCCTGGGCGGCGATGGCAACGCCCTCGTCCAGCATCAGCCGCGCCTCCTCCGCCAGTCCGGCCAGCACGCTCTCGCGGACCTGTTCGGCCGTCAGCACCTCGGGGTCCGCCGGGAGCTGGTAGAGCTCCGCGACCGCAGGGTCGACCACCATGCCCTGTGGTCCGAATGTGTAGTAGCTCGCCTTCTTCGCCTCCACCACCCGCCGCAGGTTCTCCGAGACCGTGAACCGCCCCGGGAACGCAGCAGCCAGGGTCTCGCCGTTATGCAGCGCGATCGCCGGGCCGACGAGGCCCAGCAGCACGAACGGGGGCATCGGCGCCACGCCCGCGAACCCCTGGTCGGCCACCTCGATCGGGGTTCCGGCGTCGACGATCCGACCGATGTCCGACATGAAGCGGCCGAGGAGCCGGTTCACGATGAACGACGGGCTGTCCTTCACCAGGATCGCGGTCTTGCCCAGGGCGCGGCCGGTCGCGAACGCGGTGGCGAGGGTGGCGTCGTCGGTGCGCTCGCCCTTGACGATCTCCAGGAGCGGCATGACCGCCACCGGGTTGAAGAAGTGGAACCCGACCACCCGCTCCGGGTGCGACAGGTCGGCCGCCATCGCGGTGATCGACAGCGACGAGGTGTTGGTCGCGAGCACGCACTCGGGGCCCACGACCGCCTCGACCTCGGCCCAGACCTGCTTCTTGACCCCGAGGTCTTCGAACACGGCCTCGATCACGAACTCGGCGTCGGCGAACCCGGACTTGTCCGTCGCGCCGGTCACCAGCGCCTTGAACCGGTTGGCGCGGTCGGAGGTCAATCGCCCCTTCTTCACGAGCTTGTCCAGCTCCGCGTGCACGTACGCGATGCCCTTGCCCACCCGTTCGGCGTCCAGGTCGGTCATGACCACCGGCACCTTGAGTCGCCGCACGAAGAGCAGCGCGAGCTGGCTCGCCATGAGGCCCGCGCCCACGATCCCGACCTTGGTGACCGGGCGAGCGAGGGACCGGTCCGGCGTGCCTGCAGGCCGCTTGGCCCGCTTCTGCACCAGGTCGAAGGCGTAGAGCCCGGCCCGCAGCTCGTCGCTCATGATCAGGTCGGTGAGCGCGTCGTTCTCGGCGGCGAAGCCCTCTTCGCGGGTCGCCGTGCGGGCGGCGGCCATCAGGTCCAAGGCCCGGTATGGGGCGGGGGCGTAACCGCCCGTCTTCATGTCGGCCAGCTGCCGACCGGCCGCGATCGCGCCGTCCCAGGCAGCGGAACCGTCAAGGTCGATATCGCGACGTGCCACAGTGACCTCACCCGTGAGGACGCGTGCGGCCCAGCGGAGCGACTCGGCGAGGAAGTCCGCGCCGTCCAGCAGCACGTCCGCCAGGCCCATCTCATAGGCTTCGGGGCCGTTGAGCATCTTGTTCATCGACAGGGGGTTCTCGATGACGACCTTGATCGCGTTCTCGATGCCCACCAGTCGGGGCACGAACCACGTGCCACCCCAACCCGGCACGAGGCCGAGGAAGCACTCGGGCAGCGCGAACGCCGGCATCGCGGCCGAGATCGTCCGGTAGGTGCAGTAGAGATTGATCTCGACACCGCCGCCGAGCACGAGCCCGTTGATGAAGGAGAAGCTCGGCACCCCGATGTCCGAGATCTTGCGGAACGTGTCGTGCCCGAGCTCGGCGATCGCGCGGGCCTGCTCGCGAGTCGTCACCTGCGCGACGCCGGACAGGTCCGCCCCGGCCGCGAGGATGAACGGTTTGCCGGTGATCCCGATCGCTGCCAGTTCCCCCGCCTCGACGCGGGCCTTGAGCGAATCGAGCACCTCGCCGAGGCCGATCAGGGTCTGCGGGCCGAGCGTGTTGGGCCGGGTGTGATCGTGGCCGTTGTCGAGCGTGATGAGCGCCATCGTGCCGGCGCCGCCTGGCAGCTCCACGTCTCGCGCGAGGGCGTGGGTGATCACCTCGTCGGGGAAGACCGCCTGGAAGTCGATGCTCATCGCGCGTTCTCCTGCGTCGTCGCGGCGCTCTCGCCGTCGTGGTGGGGGTTCTCCCAGATGACCGCGGCGCCCATGCCGATGCCGATGCACATGACGGTCATGCCGTAGCGCACCTCCGGCCGCTGCTCGAACTGCCGGGCCAGCTGGATCATGAGGCGCACGCCGGAGGCGGCGAGCGGGTGGCCGCACGCGATCGCGCCGCCGTAGGGGTTCACGCGTGGGTCGTCGTCGGCGAGCCCGAAGTGCTCGGTGAAGCTGAGCACCTGGACGGCGAACGCTTCGTTGATCTCGAACAGATCGATGTCCTGCGCGCTCAGGCCGGCGTTCGCGAGCGCCTTCTCGGCCGCGGGGACCGCGCCGTAGCCCATCACCTCGGGCTCCACCCCGGCGAACCCGAACGCGACCAGCCGCATCTTCACCGGCAGCCCGAGCTCGTCGGCGGCCTCCTGCGACGCGATGAGGCAGGCGGTCGCACCGTCGTTGAGCCCCGCCGAGTTGCCGGCGGTCACCCGGCCGTGGGGTCGGAAGGGCGTCTTCAGGCCTGCCAGGGCTTCCATGGTCACGTCCGGGCGTGGCGGTTCGTCCTTCGTCGCCAGGCCCCACCCGAGAGTGGCGTGCCGCGTCGCCACCGGCACGAGGTCGGCCTGGATGTCGCCGGACTCGTACGCCGCCGCGAGCTTGCGCTGGCTGCGCATCGCGTACGCGTCGGCGCGCTCCTTGGTGAGGGAAGCGAACCGGTCGTGCAGCGCCTCGGCCGTGTTGCCCATCGACAGTGCCTCGGGGTCGACGATCTTCTCGGCGATGAAGCGCGGGTTCGGGTCGACGCCCTGGCCCATCGGGTGGTGGCCCATGTGCTCGACGCCGCCGGCGATGGCGACGTCGTAGGCACCGAACGCGATCTGCGCGGCGGCGGTGGTGACCGCGGTCATCGCGCCGGCGCACATGCGGTCGATCGCGTATCCGGGCACGCTCACCGGCAGCCCGGACAGCAGCGCCGCGGTGCGACCGATGGTCAGGCCCTGGTCCCCGGTCTGCGTGGTCGCCGCGATCGCGACGTCTCCGATGCGCTCCGGCGGTAGTTCGGGATGGCGGCGCAGCAGTTCGCGGATGCACGAGACCACCAGGTCGTCGGCGCGGGTCTGGGCGTAGAGGCCCGCATCGCCCGCCTTGCCGAACGGGGTACGGACGCCGTCGACGAAGACGACCTCATGACGTGGGATGGACACGGATTCTCCCTCGCAGGTGAAACAGGGCTCGCAGGTGAAACGGCTCGCAGGTGAAACGGCGGGACGACAACATGACGGTTCGCCTCACGCCAGTATTACTGACCAGTAGGGGACGCGCCAGAGGGGATCTGACGCCGCGTGGCCGACGGGCGATGGGTCGTCAGGGTGCCTCGGCAGCCGTCGTAGGGTCGGGCGCGGCGACCGGTTCGGCGGGGCGGGTCAGCGCGTCGAGGATGATCGGGGCGGCCACGTCGACCTGCCAGTCGCGCGCGCCACGCTGTGCCAGCGCCTCGCGCACCGCAGCGTCGTCGGGCGGCGGGGGCTCCCACAGCAAGCGACGCAGCAGGTCAGGGGACAGAAGATTCTCCACCGGGACGCGGTGCTCCTCGGAGAAGGCGGCCAACAGCTCGCGCGCGCGGGCCAGTCGGGCCGCGGCGAGGGGTTCGCGGTCTGCCCACGCCCGCGGCGGGGGAGGGCCGTTGCTCGGCAGGTTGCGTGGCGGCAGCTCGTCCTCGGGCAACGCCAGTGCGCTCTTGGAGGCGGTGAGCCAGTGCACCGCATAGCGCCGCCCGGCCCGGTTGGTGGTGGCGGCGACCACGGCGGCCGCGCTCGTCGGCGCGGCCTGGGCGATGTCGACCAACGCGGCATCAGGGATGACGCGCCCGGGAGAGACGTCGCGCGTACGGGCGATCTCGTCGCGGGCGTACCACAAGGCCCGCGCGATCCCGAGCGTGCGCCTGCTGCGGATCTTGTGGAGGCCGGACAACCGGCGCCAAGGGTCGACGCGGGCGGTCGGGCCGGTGAAGGAGGTCAGCGCGTGGAACTCCTCCCTGGCCCAGTCGAGCTTGCCCTGCGCGGCCAGGTCGGCCTCGATGGCGTCGCGAAGCTCCACGAGGACTTCGACGTCGAGCGCCGCGTAGCGCAGCCAGGGTTCGGGGAGCGGGCGGGTGGACCAGTCGACCGCGGAGTGTTCCTTGGCGAGCGTCAGGTGGAGGTAGTGCTCGACCACCGCCGCGAGCCCGACCCGCGGCTGGCCGGCCAGCCGGGCACCGAGCTCGGTGTCGAAGAGGCGCTGGGGCGCCAGACCCACCTCGGCCAGGCACGGCAGGTCCTGGGTCGCCGCGTGCACCACCCACTCGACGCCCTCCAAGGCCCGCGCGACGGGGGTCAGGTCGGGGCAGGCGATGGGGTCGATCAGGATCGTGCCCGCCCCCGCGCGGCGCAACTGGACGAGGTAGGCGCGCTGCCCGTACCGATAACCCGAGGCTCGCTCGGCGTCCACGGCGACCGGGCCTCGCCCGCTCGCCAGCGCCGCGGCGGCCTCCGCGAGCGTGGCCTCTTCATCGATGACCTCGGGGATGCCGTCGGCGGGATGGTCCAGCAGGCGCGGCTCATCGCCGATCTCGGAATCGGCCCCCTCGTCCGGCGCCGTCGCCTCATGGTCAGGAACGCGGGCCGTTGCTTTCGCCCTGCCCCCCGCGGCGCCGGTCGGAGCCTTGCCGGCTTCTGCCGCTCCCGTCGCGTCGCCAGCGTCGGCGGCCGGGTCCGATCCGTCGCGGGCGTCACGGGACCTGGCCAGTTCGGCCTGCACCGCGGCGCGGGATGCGCGGCTGCGGCGCCGTCGGGAGCTACGCGCCGGGCTTTCGGGCGCGCCGACGTCGCGGGCCGCTCGATCAGCCGCGTCGGTGGGGTCCTGGTGGGTGCTCATGCCAACCACCAGAATGTCACGGAGCGTTCACCGTCTCACCCCTGGAAGTGGCGTGACGCCCTCGGTGAGCGGCGGCAGCCCCGCCAGGGAGCAGAGGAGATCCGTCCAGGCGCGCAGATGGCCACCCAGTTGCGGGCCGTCGGCGGTCCACGAGGCGCGCAGCTCCAACTCGACGACCGGTTCGCGTTCCGACAACGTCCCGAAGCTCTCCGAGACGACCCGCGTGAGGGTCCCGCCGAGGGCGCGCGCCCCGGGTTCGACGCCCTCCAGCGCGTCGGTCAGCCAGGACCAGCCGACCTCGCCCAGCAGTGGGTCTGCGGCAAGCTCCGGCTCCATCCGCGCGGAGGCGTACGTGACCAGCCGCCAACTCCCGTCCCATGCGTCGGGGAAGGATGGGTCGTGGAGGACGATGAACCGCCCGGTCGCGGGAGGGTCCTCCACGCCGGCCAGGACGACCTCCGCCGACAGCGCCGTGCTGAACGGCGCGATGCGTTGCGGGGCTGGGGAGTCCTCGAGCCGGATCTCGGGCCGGAGCCGGGCGTGCGTGAGCGCGTCCACGGATCGGGCGAAGAGCTCGTACGCCCCTCGCCGCGCATGACGGCTGTTCACGTTCGCACCCTACGACCGCGCGCGCGGCCGCGTCCGGCACCACGCCGCACCGTCCTTCATCGTCCCGAGCGCCTGCGCACGAGGGGACGAGCGGCCCACGGTGCCGCGCGCATCCGCGCAGCCTGACTCGGGACCTGCGCGAACGTGTGAGGATGGCTCGCGTGAACGCCGACCGGAACCCTGGTGCCGACAGCCTCCTCGTGCGCGCCGCACGCCGCGTCCCCGACGGGAGGCCTCCGGTGTGGTTCATGCGGCAGGCGGGCCGTTCGCTGCCGGAGTACCGCGAGCTGCGGGCCGACGTCCCCATGCTCACCGCCTGCTTGGACCCGGCGCTAGTCACGGAGATCACGCTGCAGCCTGTACGCCGGCACGGGGTCGACGCGGCGATCCTCTTCAGCGACATCGTCGTACCGCTCGCCGCCGTCGGGGTCGACGTCGACATCGTGGCCGGGACCGGCCCGGTGGTGGCGCGTCCGATCCGCCGGCGGGAGGATCTCGCGCAGCTGGTTCCCCTCGCCGAGGGGCACGTGAGCGAGGTGGCGGAGGCGGTGCGGCTGCTGGGGGCCGAGCTGGGCGACACGCCGCTGATCGGTTTCGCCGGCGCGCCTTTCACGTTGGCTTCCTACCTGGTCGAGGGAGGCCCGAGCCGGACCCTGCAGCACACCAAGGCGCTCATGCACGGCGACCCGGAGCTGTGGCGCGACTTGTGTCAGGTGCTGGCCCAGATCGCGGGGGAGTTCCTGGCCGTGCAGGTGCGCGCGGGAGCGAGCGCGGTGCAGCTGTTCGACAGCTGGGTCGGCGCGCTGCCGGTGGAGGACTACGAGCAGTACGTCGCGCCCTACTCCGCCGCGGCGCTGGCCGCGGTCGCCGCCACGGGAGTGCCGCGCATTCACTTCGGAGTCGGTACGGGGGAGCTGCTGGGCGCGATGGGTCAGGTCGGCGCCGAAGTGGTCGGGGTCGACTTCCGGCTCCGCCTGGACGAGGCGAGCCGCCGGATCGGGCCGGGCTACGCGGTGCAGGGCAACCTCGACCCGGCGCTGCTCTTCGCCCCCTGGCCGGTGATCGAGGCGCAGGTGCGCCGGATCGTCGAGGAGGGGCGCGCGACCCCGGGCCACATCTTCAACCTAGGCCATGGGGTGCTGCCCAGCACAGACCCAGGCGTCCTCACCAGGGTCGTCGAACTGGTCCACTCCCTGGGCTGAGAAGCCGCGGCACCCGCGCTGGCGAGGCGGCCGACCCCAGAGGCTGCGCGGCCGACCGCTCCGGCGAGAGGGGCCGGTGAGCGGCCTCCGGCACTCCCACCCACAATGAGGCCATGACCGACGCCACGAAGCCCACCAGCGCGCCAAGCCATCCCGCCCAGCCCTCGCCTCATGCGCCCGCCGAGCCGCCTGCCCCCGACGCGGACGTACGCAACCTCGAGCGCATCCGCGAGCTGAACGAGACCATCCGCTACGCCATGTGGTCGGTCTTCCGGGCGAGGGGCCCGTTGCCGGACTCGGACTCCGAGCGGGAATCGATGGCCGCCGAGGTGAGCGCGATGCTGGAGTCGCTGGCCGGGCAGGACCTGGTGGTGCGCGGCAGCTACGACGTCGCGGGCCTGCGCGCCGACGCCGACCTCATGTTCTGGTGGCACGCACCCACGATCGAGGTGGCCCAGCAGGCCTACCAGGGGCTGCGCCGGACCCGCCTTGGCAGGCACTTGGAGCCCGTCTGGTCCGCGGCGGCCCTGCACCGGCCCGCCGAGTTCAACCGCAGCCACCTACCGGCGTTCCTCGCCGGGGAGCCGGCGCGGGCCTACGTGTGCGTCTACCCCTTCGTCCGCTCGTACGACTGGTACGTGCTGGAGGACGCGCAACGGCGCGCGATGCTGGCCGAGCACGGCCAGATGGCGCGGGAATACGGGGACGTACGCGCGAACACGATCGCCTCGTTCGCCTTGAACGACTACGAGTGGGTGCTGGCGTTCGAAGCCGATGAACTCGACCGGATCGTCGACCTGATGCGCCACCTGCGCGGTTCCAAGGCGCGGCTGCACGTCCGCGAGGAGGTCCCATTTTTCACGGGTCCGCGTCGGGACATCCAACAGATCGTCGCCGCGCTGCCGTGACTGCCCGCGCTCCGCGCCGGCTTCCTAGTCGTCGTCCAGGGGGTGCAGTCGAAGGCAGATCGAGTTGATGCAATAGCGCTGGTCGGTCGGCGTGGGGTAGCCCTCGCCCTCGAACACGTGCCCCAGGTGGGACCCGCACGTCGCGCAGCGCACTTCGACCCGACGCATCCCGAGCGACGTGTCTTCCACGTACTCGACCGCATCGCCGGCGAGCGGCGCGTAGAACGACGGCCAGCCGCAGTGGCTCGGGAATTTCGTCTCGCTGCGGAAGAGTTCGGCGCCGCAGGCGCGGCACGAATACACGCCCACCGCCGTGGTGTCCGTGTATTCGCCCTCCCCGGGCGGTTCCGTGCCCGCGCGACGCAACACGCGGAACTCCTCGGGCGTGAGCTGGCGCGCCCACTCCTCGTCCGTGCGCTGCACCGGGTAGCTGCCCTCGCCCATCCTGGCTCCTTGCGACGTCGTGCGCGGCTCTCCGGTCGCCCGGCCGTGTGGGTCGTGGCCCCGCGGAGGCGGACCGTTCCGGTCCCGTGGGCTCGACGATATCCGCCGGGGTTGGGCGCGGCCTGCCGAGGCGCCTACGGTGTGGGGCATGGCCAGCGACGCACCCATCCTGGAGATCCCGGCTCCCGACGGCACGGTGCGGACCGTCAAGCTCTCCAACGCGGATCGGCCGGTGTGGCCCGATCCCGGGCAGGGTGGGCCGATCACGAAGGCGGACCTCGCCGCCTACGTCATCGCCGTGCAGGACGGGTTGCTCCGCGCGCTGCGGGACCGGCCCGTCACGCTCCAGCGGTTCCGCGGTGGGGTCACCGGCGAGGAGTTCTATACCAAGAACCCGCCGCGCGGCGCCCCTGCGTGGATCCGGACGGTGATGTGCCGCTATCCCTCGGCCCGCAGCCACCCCCAGCTCGTCCTCGACGAGATCGCGGCGGTGGTCTACACGGTCCAGATGAGCACGGTGACGTTTCACCCGTGGCCTGTGCGGGCCGACGACAACGACCTGGTCGACGAGCTGCGGATCGACCTGGATCCCCAGCCCGGTCGGGACTTCGCCGACGCGGTGGAGGCGGCGCTGGCGCTACGCGAGGTGATGACGGAGCTGGGGCTGACGGCGTGGGCCAAGACGAGCGGCAACCGCGGGATCCACGTCTACAGCCGGATCGCGCGCACCCACGAGTTCGCGGACGTACGACACGCGGTGATCGGTATCGCCCGCGAGCTGGAGCGGCGGCTGCCGGACCTCGTGACCACCGCGTGGTGGAAGGAGGAGCGGGGAAGGCGTATTTTCGTGGACTACAACCAGGCGGCCCGCGACCGGACCATCGCCTCGGCGTACAGTCCCCGGCCGTTGGGCCACGCGCCCGTGTCGACCCCGCTGCCGTGGTCGGACCTGGCCGGGGCGGATCCGGCGCGGTTCACCGTGCGGAGCGTGCCGGGGCTGCTCGCCGAGCACGGCGACGCCTGGGCGGGGATGGATGACGCGGAGTCGGTCGGCTCAATCGAGCCGGCGCTGGACCTGTGGCGGGCCGACCTCGAGCGCGGCTTGGGCGAGCTGAACTTCCCGCCGGACTATCCGAAAATGCCGGGCGAGCCGCCGCGGGTCCAACCGAGCAAGAAGAACCCCGACAACTGGGACGGCGACCTCAAGCGCCCGCGCTGACCAGCGCCACGACGACCAGGCTCAGCGCCACGCCCGGCAGTGGGGCGCATCCCGCGTACACTGCTCCCCCAGGAACAAGGAGGGTGACGTTGGGGTACTGGCGACGCGCCTCCCGAAAGGACGTCGAGGCGTTGTTGGGCGAGTTCCACGCCGCCGGATGGACGATCAAGGACCCCCCGAAGTACTACAGAGTCCAGTGTCCGGAACGATGTGGTTTGCATCAACGTTGGATACACCTGACCCCTAGTGATCCCCACTACGTGAAGAACGCGCTACGTTGGCTCTACCGACAGCCGTGCTACGAAGGGAGCGAGAGATGACGACGACCGTCCACGTCACGCAGTACTTTTCGACGTCCTCCCCTCGTATCTTCGATGAGTGCGATCGGCTCATGACATCGCTGATCGATCACGAGGAGACGGACCCCTCCGTGCGTGATGCGTCGGTGTCTGCCGATGCTGGGCTCGGGCTTGTCGAGGTCACCGTCGTCGCGGACGGAGCGACGGAAGACGAAGCGACCCAAAGCGCCATCGCTCGCATGCACGAGGCGGTGGCCTCGATCGTCACAGTGATCGACGGTCCTCTCCAGGAGCGGGGTCACCCGATCACGGAACTTGCTTCCGTCGTCTGACCGGTCACTTCGGCTGGTTGCCCCGCCCGAAGGTTGAGGATTCGGCGCGCTAGCGCTCGAAAGGAGCCTCGGCCGCGTCTGGCTGCCGGGCGAGCCGCCGCGGGTCCAACCGAGCAAGAAGAACCCCGA
The DNA here is from genome assembly GCA_934678955.1 of uncultured Austwickia sp. The sequence goes on from CAKUSI010000044.1 coordinate 12,871, forward strand.
TAACTGGGACGGCGACCTCAAGCGCCCGCGCTGACCAGCGCCACGACAACCAGGCTCAGCGCCACGCCGAGCAGTTGGGCGCGTCCCAGGCGTTCGCGCAGGAAGAGCACGGCGGCCGCGACCGTCACCCCCGGATAGAGCGAGGTCAGAACGCCGGCCACGCTGAGCTCGCCCACGTTGGTGGCGAACAGGAAGCACACCGTCGCGGTGCCGGCGATCAGCCCGCTCAGCGCTCCGAGCCAGGCGGCCCGTTGGCGCGGCAGCCACACGATCCCCAAGAGCCCCGCCATGAGCGGCGTCAACGTCACCGCCACGGCCAGGTCCACGACCACGGGCCAGGTGCCCGCCCCGGGCGCAGCCTGGCCGAGCGCCGCGAAGACGAGGCCGAACCCGGCGCCCGCCGCGATGCCGTACGCCAGCCCCCCGTGGGTGACGCCGCCCCCATGGCCTCGCCCTTGCGCCGCCGGGACGGAGGAGACCAGCCAGATGGCCGGGACGGCGAGCAGGAACCCCGCCCACGTCGAGAGGCCCGGTCGCTCGCCGAGGCCCACGCCCACGGCGACCGGCACGAACGCGGCTCCGACGGCCGACACCGGCGCGACGACGCCCATCCGCCCCACCGCGAGGCCCTGATACAGGGCGCCCACGCCGAGAGCGTTGCCCACGCCTGCCAGGGCACCCCAGGCAAGGTCGCGCGGCGCGGGATCGCCTCCGAGGATGAGCGAAAGGACCAGCGCGAACGTCAGGCCTGCGAGCTGGGAGCACCAGGCGACGGACCACCCCGGGGCTCGTCGGGAGAAGAGGCCGCCGAGGAAGTCCGCGACGCCGAACGCGAGCGCGCCGATCAAAGCCCAGCCGATGCTGATCACCCCTGCGGTCGTGTGGTGCGGACGGTCGTACGGCCACGGCGCAAGTCGCGGCGTGATGCCGCGCGGTGGCGCGGGTCAGCCGCTCACGTGGGAGACGAGGACCGCCCCCAGATCGTAGGCGGGTGCCCGCTCGATCTGCTCCAACGTGCACGAGCGCGGCTCGCGGTCTGGTCGCCACCGCAGGAGCGTCACGGCGTGCCGGAACCGCGACCCCTCTAGTTGGTCGAAGGCGACCTCGACCACGAGTTCCGGGCGCAGCGGGACGTAACCGACGTCCTTGGACGCGCTGAATCGGGACCGATCGGTCTCCGCGTGGGCGGTCGCCCCGTCCTCGTTGCGGATCACCAGCGGATCGAGGCGCGCGATCAGCTCGCGGCGCATGGCCGCCGTGAAGGCGCCGATGCCGCCGACGTTGCGCAGCTGCCCGTCCTCCTCGTAGAGCCCGAGCAGCAGCGACCCGACGCCGGTCCCCGACGTGTGCACCCGGTAGCCGACGACCACCGCCTCCGCCGTCCGCTTGTGCTTCACCTTGAGCATGGAACGCTTGCCCGGCGCGTACGGCGCGGTGAGCGGCTTGGCCACGATTCCGTCCAGGCCCGCGCCCTCGAATCGCTCGAACCAGTCCATCGCCTCGTCGCGGTCCCTCGTCACCCGAGTCACGTGCAGCCGGGAGTCCGCAGGCCACTGTGCGCTGAGTTCCTCCAGGGCTGCCCGGCGCTGCGCGAACGGCTCGTCCAGCAGGCTGACCTCGCCCAGGGCCAACAAGTCGAAGCCCACGAACTCGGCAGGGGTCTCTCGCGCGAGGCGTTCCACGCGCGAGGCGGCCGGGTGGATCCGCGCGCTGATGGACTCCCACGAGAGGCGTTGCGCGCCGGATGGCCCGACCCGCACGACGAGTTCCCCATCGAGGGCACACCGCCTCGGAAGGGTCGTCCGCGCGGCCTCGACCACGTCGGGGAAGTACCGCGTGAGCGGCCGCTTGCCGCGGCTGGCGAGCTCCACCTCGTCGCCGTCCTTCAGTACGAGGCACCGGAACCCGTCCCACTTCGGCTCGAAGAGGAGTCCGCCTTCGACGGCCGCGGGGTCGGGCACGTCCGCGACGGCCTTGGCCAACATCGGCACGAGCGGAAGCGGTAGGGGCAGGTCCATGCCGGTCATTCTCCACCGCACCTGTCACGATGAGTCCGTGGCAGGGGGGCGATGGCGGACCGCGGCGCGAATAGCTGCCGCGGCCACGGGAATCGGCTGGGTCGCGTCGGCAGGCTGCGTCGGGCTCGCCGCTTACGTACTGCGCCGGCTCACCTCCCCCGAGGAACGGGCCGACGACGTGCTCGTCCATGAGGTCCGTGGCCCGGATGCACACGGAGCCCCGGCGGTCGTGCTGACGGCCACCGAGGAGACGATCGCCCCCGGTCGCTACGGACTGTGGCTGCTCGGGGGGTCGGGACATGCGCGCCTCGGGGACGTCCTGGCCGTCGACGAGGCCGCAGGTCGGGTGACCAGAGAACTGCTGGGGGTGGATGCCGGGAGGCTGGACGTGGGGCCCGCCCGCTGGAACATCTACCACCACGGCGCACCTCCCGACGTCTCGCTCGGGCTGTCCTACGAAAGCGTCAGCTTCCCCGGGGAATTGGGCGACTACCCGGGGTGGTGGGTACCCGGCGACCCTGACGGGCCGTTGGCGGAGCTGGATCGCTGCGCCATCCTGGTGCACGGCCGCGGCGCCCAGCTCCATGAGTGCCTGCGCGGTGTCATCGTCACGGCGCGCCTCGGCCTGTCCACCCTGGTCTGCGGCTACCGGAACGATGCCGGAGCCCCGGCCAGCCCGGACGGGCGGTATGGGCTCGGCCTCTCGGAGTGGAAAGACGTGGACGCAGCCATGGACTATGCGCTGCGTCGCGGCTGCACCGACTTCGACCTGATCGGCTGGTCGATGGGCGGAGCGACCGTCCTGCAGGCCACGACCCGCTCGCGGCACGCCCACCGAGTGCGCCACGTGGTCCTGGACGCGCCGGTGATCGACTGGGCCGACGTCCTCGCGCACCACGTGACGCTCGGCCGCATCCCTGTCGCGATCGCCCGGCTGGCCCCGCACGTCCTGAGGTCGCGCGCCGCCGGCCGCCTGGTCGGCGTCGAGGGCCCGGTGGACCTGGCCCGGGCCGACTGGGTCGCGCGGAGCGACGAACTGCGCCACCCGATCCTGCTGATCCACTCGTTGGACGACGAGTTCGTCCCCGTCGGCCCGTCGCTCGACCTCGCCGCTGAGAGGCCCGACCTCGTCACGATGGAGCGGTGGACGCAGGCTCGCCACACCCAGGAATGGAATGTCGACCCGCGACGATGGGAGGACCTTGTCGCCGAATACCTCTTGGGCTAGGATTTCGCTCTTGTCATCGGTGAACCACAGCGACTGATTGCCATAGATGGTCGTTTCCAACAGGGAGTCGATAACCACCAACTTTCCTGCGAGGCGCCGCCCAACGTGGGCCGTCGGTCGCGCAATCGGATGCGACAGGTGTCGGTCGGGCCCTGCGGTGCAAAGATGTCCCATGGGCAAAAAGAAGAAGAAGGGCAAGCAGAACGGCGATGACGGTTCGCCTGCCGCCGATCTTGAGGCCGTGACCGATGCGCCGGAGCCGCCTCTCGCTGCGTCCGATCGACCTAAGAAGGGCAAGGGCAAGGGCAAGGGGAAGGCCGGCAAGGGGACCGACCCCGCGGAGCAGGCAGTCAACGTCCCCGACGTTGACGTGTCGCCGCCCGAGGTGGTCGAGGAGGCACCGCACGAGACGCCGGGCGCAGCCACGAAGGGTGCCTCCGCGTCGGAGGATCTGACCGAGGCGATCCGCGAGGCGCTTCGCATGCGACCGGGCTTGCAGCTGGCCGATATCGATCCGTCCGGTACCCCGGCCTTCGACGGAGGCAAGAAGGACGCCGAGGCCGTGATGGCCGACCGGGCCGAGGAGATCGCCGACTGGCAAGAGCGCCTCTTCGCCGAGTCGAAGGGTGGCGGCACCCGAAGCCTGCTGCTCGTCGTGCAGGGGATGGACACGTCCGGCAAAGGCGGGATCATGCGCCACGTCGTCGGGCTGATGGATCCGCAGGGCGTCGACATCACCGCGTTCAAGGCGCCCACCAGGGAGGAGCGCTCGCACCCCTTCCTCTGGCGCATTCGGAGGGCGTTGCCCGCCCCCGGCAAGGTGGGGGTCTTCGACCGGTCCCAGTACGAGGACGTACTGATCGTGCGCGTGCGCAACCTCGTGCCGAGTTCCACCTGGAGTCGACGCTACGGGCAGATCAACACGTTCGAGCGGACCCTGTCACGGCAGGGCACCTCGATCGTCAAGGTGATGCTGCACATCAGCAGCGAGGAGCAGAAGGAGCGGCTCGGCGAGCGGCTCGCTCGACCGGACAAGTACTGGAAGTTCAACCCGGGCGACATCGACGAGCGCGCTCACTGGGACGACTACCAGGTCGCCTACCAGGCCGTGCTGGAGCGTACGAGCACGGACCACGCGCCCTGGTATGTCGTACCGGCGAACGAGAAGTGGTACGCGCGCCTGGCCGTGCAACACCTTCTGCTGGGGGAGCTGCGCGCCATGAACCCGCAGTGGCCGGCGGCGACCTTCGACGTCGCCGAGCAGCAGGCCCGACTCGCGGCCACCTGATCGTCGCCCGCCGCGTCAGCGTCAGGGCCGGCCGGATCGTCACGACCCGGCCGGCCCGATGCCGACCGCGGGGAGGGACAGCTATGCCTTGGCCGGCTTCGCGTCGCCCTGCGCGGCCTCGTGTGTCGCGCGGTGAGGCCGCTCGGCCCCGCTCGATCCGGGGGCGCCGGGCAGGTCCGCGGACGTCGAG
>CAKUSI010000045.1 GCA_934678955.1 uncultured Austwickia sp.
CCGTTCGAGGCCTCGGCGTCGTCGCTGAGCGCGTGCACTCGGCCAAGACCGCGATCCGAGATGCCGCCCGTGCCTACCACACGACCCTGCATGAGCGGCGGACGGTGGTGCTGTCGCTGCCGATTGACATCCAGGAAGAGCTCGTGGACTGGAGCATCGACCTCATCCCAGCCCCGCACAAGCCCACCCGGCCCGGAGCGTCTCGGGACTCGGTCGACCAGGTGGCGGCGCTGCTGGGATCTGCGCAGCGGCCGGTGATCGTCGGCGGCCGCGGAGCGTGGGGCGCTGGGGTTGAGTTGAAGGAGCTTGCGGAGCTCTCCGGTGCACTCCTGGTCACCACGCTTGCCGGCCGCGGGCTGTTCGAAGGCGAGGAATGGGCACTCGACATCATGGGTGGCTTCGCCACGCAGGGTGCCGCGGAGCTCATCGCAGACGCGGATGTGATCGTTGCATTCGGGGCGGGCCTGAACGCATGGACGACTCGCAGCGGATCACTGCTGCGCAATGCCACGGTTGTGCAAGTCGACGACCGTTTCGACGCGCTCGGCTGGCACACCACGGTGGATCTCGGAGTGCTCGGGGATGCCGCCGAAGTCGCCAGGGCGGTCAGCCTCGCCCTGAAGCCGGCCGGGGCGAAGACCGGATACCGCACGCCGGACATCGGTCTCAAGGTCGCCGCTTCGCGCTATTGGTCAGACCAGCCCTTCGACTCGCGCGCCGAGGAGCGTCGGGTCGACCCGCGCGAGCTGAGCAACGCGCTCGATCGCATGCTGCCGATGGAGCGGATCGTGGTTCCGGATGGCGGCAACTTCAGCTGCTACCCGGGCGCGCACTTGAGGGTGCCAGACCAGTACGGCTTCTGCGTGCCGCTGTCGTTCCAGTCGATCGGCCTGGCCCTCTCCAGCGCGATCGGCGCAGCTGTCGCGGTGCCCGATCGGCTTCCCGTCGCGGGAATCGGCGACGGGGGCTTCATGATGAGCCTTGTCGAGCTCGACACTGCGGTCAGGCTCGGCCTGGGTCTGCTCGTCGTGGTGTACAACGACAGCGCGTATGGTGCTGAGGTGCATCACTTCGAGCACGAGACCGACAAGCTGGAGACGGTCGTCTTCCCGGAGACTGACATGGCCGCGATCGCCCGCGGCTTCGGCTGCGAAGCGATCACCGTCGAGACGCTCGATGATCTCGAGGGTGTGCGCTCCTGGCTGGACGGTCCGCGCGATCGCCCGCTCGTGGTCGACGCCAAGGTGGCGAAGTTTGCGTCCTGGGTGCTCGAGGATGCGCACCGGGCGGAGAAGTCGCGAGATGGGCGGATTCCCACCGCTGCCCCGGTCGAATCGCTCAATGGCGTGTCGGTGGGCGACAGTGACATCGTTTTCGCAATGGAAGGAGACAAGCATGCCGTCTGAATCGCGCGCACGCACCGGCTGGCCGGCCATCATCCTCCAAGAGGAGGGCATGCGGGAGGGCATGCAGATCGAGAGTCGCGATATCCCGGCCGCCGCGAAGATTCGGCTACTTGACGCACTCTCGAAGACCGGGCTCAAGAAGATCATCGTCGGCGCCTTCGTCAGCCCCAAGTGGACCCCGCAGATGGCGAATGTCGACGAGGTGATCGCCGGATTCACGCCGGTTGCGGGCGTCGAGTACATCGCCCTGGCCCTCAACGCCAAGGGCGTCGAGCGCCGCGAGGCATACGGCGACCGAGTCGCGCAACCCGACCCGACGATGGGCGCGACCAAGATCCACCTGTGCGATGTCTTCGTGCGACGCAACATCAACCTCAGCCAGCAGGACGAGATCGATTCAGTGGCGCGGATCGTCCAGGCCGCTCGCGAACAGGGCATCACCCACGCCGAGATCTCCATCAACGCCGCCTGGGGCTCCAACTGGCTGGGTGAATTCGACGACGACGAGCGCATCCGGCTGCTGCAGTTGCAGTACGACGCATGGACTGCCGCAGGGATTCCAGTCACTCGCATCCACATCGGCGACCCGATGAGCTGGAACACGCCCTCGGCCATGCGCTCGATGATGCGGCGCGTGCTCACCACCTGGCCGGAGGTGCGCGACTTCCACCTCCACCTGCACGACGCAAGGGGCATGGCCATGCTCTCGGCTTACGTCGCAATGGAGGAGCTCGACGAGCGCCACACGCTCATGATCGATACCTCGATCGGTGGCATGGGAGGGTGCCCCTATTGCGGCAATGGCCGCGCCACCCGGATGATCCCCACCGAGGACTTCGTTCACCTGCTGGAATCGGAAGGCATCGACACCGGCGTCGACCTGCGTGCCCTCATCGAAGCCGGAGTCATCGCCGAGGAAGTCGTAGGCCACCCGCTTTGGTCGAAGGTGACAGCGGCCGGGCCTCGTCCCACTGGTGCCGACGTGTATGCCATGGACATGCCGTTCATCGAGACCTTCGAGCAGGCACAGCACTTCCGGCTCGGCGCCTCGGTCTATGACGGAGCGATGTCGCCGTGGCGCGAGCCCGTGCGATCCGCCGCCCGCGACGAGTACGATGCGCGGGTCGCTCGCGACGCGAAGGAGAACGCATGAGCACGCCGGGATCATTGCAGGGCATTCGGGTCATCGAGATCGGCACGAGCGTCGCCGCACCCTACGGTTGCCAGGTGCTCGGAGATTTCGGAGCCGAGGTCATCAAGGTGGAGCGGCTCGATGGCGGTGACGATGCGCGCAGCTGGGGGCCGCTCAGCGACGGCATCTCGATCACGTTCCTGTCGCTGAACCGCAACAAGAAGTCGATCGTGCTCAACTACAAGGACGAGCGCGGCAAGCGGGTGCTCGAGAACCTCATCTCCTCGGCAGACGTGCTCGTGCAGAACCTGCGACCCGGGGCATTCGCCAAATCGGGTTTCACGTGGGAGCACATGCACGAGCTCAACCCGCGCCTGATCTACGTCGAGATGAGCGGTTACGGTCGCACCGGACCTCGCGCGGGGCAATCCGCCTACGACGCGATGCTGCAGGCCTACTCGGGTGTTGTGGCGATGACGGGAGCCGACGAGGGCCCACCGAGCCGCGTCCCGCTCTCGATCATGGACATGGGAACAGGCATGTGGATCGCGCTCGGCGTGTTCGACGCGCTCCGGCGCCGGGATCAGACCGGCGAGGGGTCCCACCTCGAGCTGTCCTTACTGCAGACTGCACTGGCCTGGGTCGCCTCACCGCTCATGAGTGTCGCGGCCGGAGGGCCGGTGCCGAAGCGGCTGGGCTCCGGGTTCCTCGGCAACGTGCCCAACGGTGCGTTCCCCGCATCGGATGGCCATGTGTTCCTCTCGGTCGGCAATGAGGACAGCTTTCACCGCCTGCTCGACGCGATCGAGGCGCCCGAGCTCAAGGGCGCCGCGGGCTTCGAGGACAACCTCACGCGGGTGGCGAATCGCGTTGCCGTCGACGCTCGGCTCGCAGAGGCGACGGCGCGGTTCACCATGGATGACCTGCTGCGTCGACTCGAGGCGGCGCGCGTGCCGCACTCGGCTGTGAACACCCTCGACAAGGTCATCAGCGATCCGCAGGTGCAGGCAATCGGTCAGCTCGAGACCATCACCCATCCGCAACTCGGCGACGTGACCGTGGTGAACACCCCGCTTACGATTGGTGGCGAGTACCTCGCGCACACGAAGGTGCCACCTGCTCTGGGCGCCGATACAACAGGCGTGCTGGCCGAGCTCGGTCTCGCTGAGGGTGAGATTGCGGCTCTCATCGAAGCCGGTGTCATCGAAGCGGCTGGGCAATAGCCCCGTGCGCTCGTGAGTTTTCACAGTAATTGAGAGGTTCTGATTATGGCAAAGAGGATTGAATCATCCAGCTTCGGGCTCACCGAGGAGCAGCTCGCGATCCGCGACTCGATCGATGAGCTGTGTCGGCCGTTCGACAATGACTACTGGATGCGTCTCGATCAGGAGCGGCAGTATCCGGAGGAGTTCGTCGACGCTCTCTACGAGGCCGGCTGGCTCGGGATGCTGATTCCCGAGGAGTACGGCGGCGGCGGCGCCACCGTCATGGATGCGGCGGTCGTCGTGGAGCAGCTTGAGCGCAACGGCTGCCACGCCGGTGCCGCCCGCGCCGGGATGTACACGATGGGCGCGCTCCTGCGGCACGGATCCGAGGAGCAGAAGCGCGAGTTCCTGCCGCGCATCGCCTCCGGGGAGCTGCGGCTTCAGTCGTTCGGCATCACTGAGCCGGATGCGGGCAGCGACACCACACGCATCCGAACGTTCGCTGTTCGCGAGGGCGACAAGTACATCGTGAACGGATCGAAGATCTTCATCTCCCGCGTGCAGCACTCCGATCTGCTGCTGCTGCTCACGAGAACTGCCAAGCGCGAGGATGCCGGCAAGCCCACTGACGGGTTCACCGTGCTGCTCGTCGACCTTCGCGCGGCCATCGAGAGCGGGCAGATCGTTGCGGACCCGATCCGCACGATGGTCAATCACGAGACCAACCAGCTCAGTATCACGAACCTCGAGGTTCCGGTCGCCAATCGCATCGGCGAGGAGGGTGAGGGGTTCAAGACCATTCTCTCGGGCATGAACGCCGAGCGGATCCTCGGCTCGTCCGAGTGCATCGGCGCGGGAATGTACCTCATCGACCGCGCAGTGCAGTACGCCAACGAGCGGATCGTGTTCGACCGCCCGATCGGCATGAACCAGGGCATACAGTTCCCGATCGCACAGGCCTACGCAGAGCTCGAGGCGGCTTCGCTGATGAGATGGCGCGCAGCGGCAATGTACGCTGACGGCGCGAATCCCCGCTTCGAGGTCAACGGCGCCAAGCTGCTGTCGAGTCAGGCGCTGTGGAAGGCTGCGAACGCGGCCTTCGACACGTTCGGAGGATACGCCGTGGCTGCCGAGTACGGCATCGAACGGCACTTCCGCGACGCCCGCACCCCGATCTTCGCCCCCATCAGCAACAACATCGTGCTCGCCGGCGTCGCTCATGGCACGCTCGGGCTGCCGAAGTCGTTCTAGCCTGATGGAGGCGCGGATCGCTGCAGGCGAGGGGCTCACCGCACGGCTCGCGAGCGCCGCAGTACGGTATGCACTGCCGTCGGGGCTGCACGACGAGGTCATCGCCCACGCCTGGACCGACACGATCGCGGTGTCGCTCGCCGCGGTCGACCAGGAGGGCATGCGGGCGCTGCGCCGGGCGGTGATCGGAGAGCGGCAAACCGCGGCCTGGCTGTCGGGCGGGGCGGTGCGAGCCGACGACGCCGCACTCCTGAACGGGACCGCAGCGCACTACCTCGACTTCGATGACGTCTCACCGTCGATGCCGATGCATCCAAGCGCAGTGCTCGTACCCGCGCTCATGGCTGCCGCAGAACGAGACGGGACCCTTCGATTCGATGCATTCGCGCGAGCCTACAACGTGGGTGCCGCGATGTTCCGGCTCATCGCGGAAGCACTGCCGAGCGCGCGCCACTATGGCGCAGGCTGGCACTCGACCTCGACCGTGGGCCGACTCGCCGCCGTCGCGGCGATCGCCCGCCTGCGCAACCTCACTCCCGAGCTGACCGCCAATGCCCTGGCCATGGCCTCATCGATGGCGAGCGGATCGCGTGCCAACTTCGGGACGATGACGAAGCCCATGCACGCGGGGCTCGCCGCGCGGGATGCGGTGAACGCGATCGACTGGTCGACCGCGGGCGTTGATGCCTCGGCCACTGAACTCGAGGCGCCATCGGGATTCTTCCGCCGCTTCGGCGATCCCGACCGCATCGCGTGGGCACTCGAGAACCTGGATGCGCGCCTGGCGTGGTGGGTTCAGGAGTGGCCGGCGGACTGGGGGCTCAAGCGGCATCCTTCTTGCTACGCGACGCATCGTTCGATCGATGCCGCGCTCGACCTGCGGGAGCATGCAAGCAGCGCCGACATCGAGTGGATCGACGTCGAGGTCTATCGCGGGGGCACGGCGCCCCTGATCCTGCGCCGTCCCGAGTCGGGCACCGAAGCGAAGTTCAGCCTCGAGCACTGCATCGCTCTCGCCTGGCTGCACGGGGCCGTGACGATGGATGACTTCACCGACGAGGGCTTCGCCTCGGCCGATCGAGTGAATGAGCTGGCCGGCCGCGTGACCGTGCGCGAAGTGGATGGTGAGGGCGAGTTCAATCATGTCACGGTCACCACGCGTGACGGGGGATCCATGCGGAAGACGGTGGCCGTGGCGAAGGGTTCGGGGGAGCGTCCGCTGCAGGCTGCGGACGTGCGGGTCAAGGTGCAGTCCTGCTGCGAGTTCGCAGGGGTCACCGGCCCGGCCGTGGCACGGCTGCTGGAGGGCGCAGACGGGATCTCCGCTGGCACCGACCTGCTCGGCCTCGTTGCCGACCTGCACGCGATGCCACGCCGAGAGGGCTGATGCGCTCGCTGCCGTTCTCGTTGTGGCTGCAGGTGTGCTTCGCCCAGGTCACCGTCACGATCATCCGGCCCGCATCGGCATACCGCGCGCTCGAGCTCGGCGTTGATCTGGTCTGGCTGGGGATCCTGGCAGCCTCGTTCTCGCTGCTGCCGCTGCTGCTGGTGGCCGTCGTCGGCCGGTTCGCCGATGGCGGCCACGAGCGTGCGGCCGTGACGCTGGGGTCGGCACTCATGCTGGTGGCTGCCCTGGGCATCCTGATCTGGTCGTCGTCACTCGTGGCGCTGCTGCTCTGGAATGCCATCGCCGGCGTAGGGCACATTGTGGCCGGTGTGGGCCAGCAGACGATGGTGGCGCGTACCGACGCGAGAACTGTGGATGCGAGCTTCGGCGTGTATACCTTCGCAGGATCAGCCGGCCAGATGATCGGGCCGCTGATGATCACGCTGGTCGGTGGTGCCGCGACGTTCCCGGACACCACATTGCTGTTCGCCGGAGCGACCGCAAGTGCCGTGCTCACGCTTGTGCTCGCTGTCGTCGCTGTGCGCGGGGTGCAGCTCACGGCTGACCGAGGGCAGCTCCCCGGACGTCGCTCCCTGCGCGGTGTGCTCGGCGCCTCGCGAGGCAGACTCCGGGCGCTGTTCGGCGCTATCGCGGTGAGCATGGTGATCCTCGCGGTCATCGACCTGCTCACGGTGTACCTGCCCGCGTGGGGCGTGCAGACCGGCAACTCGGCCTTTGCGGTGGGCATCCTGCTGGCGGCACGAGCATTCGCCACGATGCTCTCGAGGCTCGCGATCGGAGCACTTGTGCGAAGGTTCAGCCGCCCGGCGCTCATCGTGGCTTCCTCGCTCGTGGCTGCTGTCGCGATCATGCTGCTCGCGTTCTCGGTCAACGTCGTCGCAGCCGGAGCAGTGCTGCTCGTCGCGGGCGCTGCGCTCGGCATCGGGCAGCCGCTGACGATGGCGGTCATCTCGGTCACAGCCCCGCCCGGGACCGTGGGGATGTGGCTGTCCATCCGCCTCAGCGGCAACAGCCTGGGGCTCGTCGTCATCCCGCCGGCGATCGGACTGATCGCGGGGGTGGCTGGGACGACCGGCGTCTTCGTGATGCTGGCGATCGCCCTGCTCGGCGTCTCGGGCGCATCCCTGGCGGGGGCGATGCGTGACGCCCCGCGTGAGGAGTGAATGTCAATTCGTGTACAGAGGAGTTCTCGCGACGACATCCGCTCGGTTCGGAGCGCTATCCCAGTCGTTTAGAGGATCTTTACCGGCACCGGTTGCGAACTGCTGCTATCAGACCTACAGTTTGTACTCAAGCAATATCGCGCATCCGCGCGGCACGCCAGATGGGGCGAGGAGGCCAGACAATGACTCAGGCAGCGGAGGAGCTCACGCCGGAGCTCAAGAAGCTCTACAGCGATTTCGAAGCCAACCACATGTCCCCGCTCTGGACGCAGCTGGCGAATCTCCTGCCGTTCACCCCGCAGTCCGACGCAGTGCCGCACGTCTGGGAATGGTCCACCCTCTACGACCTCGCCAGGCAGTCGGGCGACCTCGTTCCGGTCGGTCGCGGCGGCGAGCGGCGCGCGATCGCGCTTGCGAACCCGGGCCTGGGCGGTCAGCCCTTCGCCACGCCGACGCTGTGGTGCGCGATTCAGTATCTCGGCGGCTTCGAGACCGCTCCGGAGCACCGGCACGCCCAGAACGCGTTCCGCTTCATCGTCGAGGGCGAGGGCGTGTGGACGGTCGTCAACGGCGATCCCGTCGCCATGCGGCGCGGCGACTTCCTGCTGACCCCCGGATGGCACTTCCACGGTCACCACAACGACACCGATCAGCCGATGGCGTGGATCGACGGGCTGGATGCGCCATTCTCGCATTACCTGGATGTCGGCTTCTTCGAGTTCGGCTCCGAGCGAGTCACCGACGAGGCTTCGCCTGCTGTCTCGCGCAATGAGCGGCTGTGGGCCTACCCCGGGCTGCGCCCGCTCTCGGAACTCGGGCCGAAGGTCAACTCCCCGCTGGCGGCATACCGCTGGGAGAACACGGATGCCGCACTCAACGAGCAGCTCGCGCTGGAAGACGAAGGCTACCCGGCCACGGTCTCGCAGGGCCATGCGGCCATTCGCTACGTCAACCCGACGTCCGGTGGCGATGTGATGCCGACGCTTCGAGCTGAGTTCCACCGCCTGCGCCCCGGAGTGGAGACACCGACGCTGCACGAGGTGGGATCGTCGGTGTGGCAGGTGTTCGAGGGCCGCGGGGTTGTCGACCTCGGCGGCGTGGAGCACGAGCTCGAGCGCGGCGACGTGTTCGTCGTCCCTTCGTGGGTGCCGTGGTCGATCAAGGCTGATGGCGATCTCGACCTGTTCCGGTTCAACGACTTCCCGGTCATCGAGAAGCTCGGCTTCGCCCGCTCGTACGCCCCCGGCGAGGGCCGGGCGATGCCGGTCGCGCCGGAGGGCGGCCACCATTGATCGAGGCGGCCGCACTGAGAGGGGCCGATCATGGCTGCGCGTTCCGATAAGGTCACCGACCCCGCGATCCAGGCCGATCTGCTGCTGGCGCGCCGGGGCCAGGCCTACTTCAGCCGCAAGCTCAACGAACTCGACGACGGCGAGTTCGACGAAGAGTCCGGTATCGAGGGGTGGTCGCGCGGCCACGTGATCGCGCACGTGGGATATCACGCGCGAGGCCTTGCGCGGATGGTGGAGAGCGCCGCGACCGGCGCCGACATCGCCATGTTCGACTCGACAGCTCAGTTCCTGGATGAGGTCGAGTACGGCGCCACGCTGGTCCCGTTCGCGCTGCGCAACCTCTCCGACCACGCCGCAGTGCACTTGACCGTGGAGTGGCGCGACCTCGACGACGATCGGTGGGGTGCCGCTGCTGCGGTGCGGCCGGGTCGGGTCGTGCCCATCGCCTCCACTCCGATCATGCGCGCCTTCGAAACCTGGATCCGCGCCGTCGACCTCCGCAACGGTGGCACCTTCGCCGAGTTCCCTGACGTACTCGTCGATCGGATCCTCGCCGAAGTGGTTTCCGATTGGCGATCGGCCGGCGACCTGCAGCTTCTCCTGCGGCCCATCGATCGACAGCAGGAGCAGACCAGCACCGCCGCTGCTGGGCGTGGCCTGCCGGTGGTCACCGGTACCGCGCGCGACCTCGCGCGGTGGGCAACAGGTCGCGGTGCCGGGCCGTCGGTCGCGTGCGCAGGCGGAGCTCTTCCCGAACCACCCCTGTGGCTCGAAGACTGACCCGGATGCACGAACAACGTAAATGAGTTTGTAGTCCGGCTAACAGTCACTGTCCTTCCCATTACAGACCTGTATTCTGGGAGTTGACGTGAGTCAGTACCTGTTGTAGTTTATGATTCGTACACGGAGGAAATGCTGGCGGGCGCGCGGATGCGCTCGGGGGCTTCCGATCTGGGAACCTTCGCGATAATGCTGAGAATCTGATGGGAGAGCAGATGAGCAACGACTCGGCACGGTCCGATGTCCTGGTGATCGGCGGTGGGATCGGCGGACTCTCGGCGGCGCTCGCCCTCGGTCGCGCAGGACATCGGGTGCGACTCACCGAGCAGGCGACGACCTTCTCAGAGATCGGCGCCGGCCTTCAGCTCGGGCCCAACGCGGTGCGCAGCTTCGACCGCCTCGGCGTGTGGGAGACCCTGCGCGATGTGGCGGTGACGCCGAGCGCAGGATTGATCATGGATGCGGTGTCGGGCGAGCGACTGACCCGGCTCGACTTCGGCGCGCCCTTCCTCGAGCGCTACGGCTATCCGTACGTCGTCGCACATCGACACGACGTGCTCACGGCCCTGCTGGATGCCTGCCGCGCTCTGCCCAACATCGTGCTCGAGAGCGGAATGCGCGCGGAGTCCGTCACCGAGACGAAGCACGGGGCGGTCGTGCGCTACGAGAACGGGGAGGAGATCGTCTCGCAGCTCGTAGTCGGAGCAGACGGCATCCGATCGAAGACCCGCCTGTTGCACGACGACAGCGAGCCGCTCTTCACGGGGCATGTCGCGTATCGCGGCACGCTCCCCGTCGATGAGCTCAAGATCGACTTCGATCGTGACGATGTGCTCATCTGGATCGGCCCGGGAATGCACCTGGTGCAGTACCCGGTGCGAGGTGGCGACATCTACAACCAGGTCGCCGTCATCGAGAGCACCTGGCATGCGCAGGGCAGGGAGGACTGGGGCGGCAAGGAAGAGCTCTACGAGGCCTTCGACGTGGCATGCGACTTCGTGAAGGAGTCGCTGGAGATCTTCTCCGACAATAAGCGCTGGCCGATCTTCGATCGCGACCCGCTCGCCTCGTGGAGCACCGAGCACACCATTCTGCTCGGTGATGCCGCGCACGCGATGCGTCAGTATCTGGGCCAGGGCGCGTGCCAGGCTCTCGAGGACTCTCTCGTGCTCACGCAGGAGCTGAGCCGTCATGCAGAGCGTCGCGACGCCTTTGCCGCGTACGAGGCCCGCCGGGTGGAGCACACCACGAAGTGCCAGCTCACCGCACGTCCCTGGGGCGACCTGTGGCACACGAACGACCCGATGACGCGCGTGCTTCGCGACAAGTTCTTCAAGCTGCGCGCCGACGACGACTACACCGAGCTCGACTGGCTGTATCTGGACCGTGTCGGTCCGATGACCGCAGCCTGACCATAAGGAGTACCACGCCATGCAGTTCGCCAGTGCTGACCATGTCGGCAAGCCCATCGTCGTAGCCAGAAGCGGTGACGGCCTCGTTGACGCGACGCCGCTGCTCGGCGATGCCGTCGCCGAAGAGCCGATGATCGCACTCGTCCGGCTTCTTGCCGAAGGCGCCATCGATGCCAGCGCCCTCAGCGGTCTTCCTGCGCTCCAGGAGTCCGAGGTGACCATCACCCCGCTCGTGCGGCGCCCCGGCAAGATCATCGCCGCGCCGATCAATTACGACGATCACAAAGCGGAGATGAAGCAGCTCGGCGATGTCTCGGCGCTGGGCTTCTTCCTGAAGTCACCGTCATCGGTGCTCGCAGACGGAGGCACAGTCATCCTCCCCTACAGCGACCGGCGCTTCGATCAGGAGGGCGAGCTCGCCGTCGTGATCGGCAAGGGTGGAAAGAACATCGCCGAACGCGATGTCGCGCGTCACATCGCCGGCTACACCTGCCTGCTCGACATCACGATGCGGGGCGGAGAGGATCGGTCGACCCGCAAGTCGTTCGACACCTTCACTCCAGTCGGGCCGTACCTGGTGACCGCCGATGAGGTGGGCGATCTCGCCACGATGACCCTGGAGTCGCGGGTCAATGGCACGCTCCGCCAGGATGCCGACATCGCGGAGCTCATCTGGGGAGTCGAGCGCTTCATCAGCTATGTGTCTTCGGTCACCACGCTTGAGCCGGGCGACATCATCACCACGGGAACTCCTGCTGGGGTGGGCTCGATCGACGACGGTGATCGCGTCGAGGTGACCATCAGCAACGTCGGCACGCTCTCGGTGGCGGTGAGCGCCCAGGGTGCCGTGCTTTCGCCGACCAAGGGCGCGCAAGTCGGCCCGAAGCCGCCAGAGACTGTCACGCCGCTGCGCCAGCGCACGGCCGACGGACGCCTGACCAAACTGTGACGCCCTTCCGCTACTGACTCGCACGACGGGAACACCAATGCAACACGATGGGACCTATGCGCCGCTCGGCGGCATCCGGGTGCTCGAGCTTGGCAACTACATCGCGGCCCCCACCGCAGGTCGGCTCCTGGCGGATTTCGGTGCCGAGGTCATCAAAGTCGAGCGGCCGGGCACGGGCGACGAACTGCGCCGGTGGCGGTTGCACGGCGGCGACACATCCATGCTGTTTCGCACGATCAACCGCAACAAGAAGTCCGTCGTGCTCGATCTGAGCAAGCCGGATGCGCGCAAGATCGTCGTTGAGCTCGTGAAGCATTGCGACGTGCTCATCGAGAACTTCCGCCCGGGAACGCTGGAGAAGTGGGGTATCGGCCCCGACGTGCTCACGGCGGCCAACCCCGAGCTCATCATCTGCCGCATCTCTGCCTTCGGGCAGACCGGTCCTCTGGCGTCGCGACCAGGGTTCGCAGCGATCGCCGAAGGATACGGGGGGCTGCGAGCGCTCGTGGGCGAGGCGGATCGCCCGCCGTCGCGCGTGGGCGTCTCGATCGGTGACTCGATTGCCGGCCTCTACGCGGCGTTCGGTGCGGTCATGCAGTTGTTCGAGCGCAAGCAGCTGAGTTCCGAGACGGAGCCCCGCAGACCGTCGCCCAGCATCGACGTTGCGCTCAATGAAGCGATCCTGTCGATGATGGAGTCGCTGCTGCCCGACTACGACGCCTTCGGGGTGGTCCGGCATCGCACCGGCGGGCGACTCGAGGGCATCGCCCCCTCGAACGCGTACGTGTGCGCCGACGGAGCGAGCGTGATCATCGGTGGCAACGGCGACTCGATCTTCGTCCGGCTCATGGAGACCATCGGCCGGTCCGACCTGGCCGCAGATCCTCAGCTGGCAGAGAACGCGGGGCGGTGGCAGCGACGAGATGAGCTCGATGCCGCAATCGGCGCATGGACAGCATCCCTGCCCGCTCGCGACGTGCTTGAAGCGCTCGACCGTTCGGAGGTGCCGGCAGGGCCGATCTACACGGCCGCTGACATCATCGCGGACCCTCAGTTCGAGGCGCGCAACATGGTGCAGCGACTCGACGTCTCGACCGGAGAGGAAACGCTCGCCGGCATCAGGTTCCCCGGGGTGGTGCCTGTCGTCGAAGGTGCTTCGCTGCCGATCCGATCGCTCGGACCGGACCTGGGCGAGCACACCTACGAGATCCTGGGCGGGCTGCTCGGCATGACTCCAGCAGAGACGGATGCCGTGAGCGGCGCCGAAAGGCGCGCGTCATGACCGGCGAGCTGCGGGTGCGAGACGTGACGCTTCGGGACGGCCTGCAGCTGACGGGAAAGCTGCTGTCGGTCGATCGAAAGGTC
Organism: uncultured Austwickia sp.; assembly: GCA_934678955.1. The sequence continues at coordinate 13,364 of CAKUSI010000045.1, forward strand.
GAGATCATCCGTGCGCTGCTCGCAGAGGGCGCCACCGAGCTCGAGATCGGCTCGATGGCCCGGCCAGACCTGGTGCCGCCGCTCGCAAACACGACTGATGTGATCGCCCAGCTGACCCCGCACGAGCTCGAGCGCTGCTGGGTGTGGGTCGCCACGCCCGGTCACGTTGCGCGTGCTGCGGCTGCCGGTGCGAGGCGCTTCCAGTACTGTCTATCGGCCTCGGAGTCGCACAACAAGGCGAACCTCGGCCGCGATGTGGAGGCGAGCCTCGCAGCGCTCCCCGAGGCTATCGAGATCGCCAAGGGTGTGGGCGGAACCGTGCAGCTTGCCATCGCGACATCGTTCACCTGCCCGTTCGAGGGGCGCGTACCCGTAGAGCGAATTGTGAGCATTGCAGCGGATCCCCGTGTCAAGGACGTCACCGACGTCGTCATCTGCGACACCCTCGGTCACGCGATTCCGGCCGAGGTCAGCGCGATCTTCGCCGCCCTGCGCAACGCGGGAGTCACGCATTCGCTCGGATTCCATGGACACGACACGTGGGGAATGGGCGTCGCGAACTCTCTGGCTGCGGTCGCCGCGGGTGCTGCCTTCGTGGACGGCACGCTCGGCGGTCTCGGCGGGTGTCCGTTCGCGCCCGGTGCGAGTGGCAATGTCTCGCTCGAGGATCTGCTGTTCGCGGGAAGGCCGTCGTGGCTCACCCCGGATTCGTTCAGCCGCATCGGCGTGCTCTCGGCTTCGCTGATCGCCGAACTCGAGGAGCCCAGTCGCTCGAGGTCGGTGGAGGCTGCGAAATCGACGTCAGCCCAGTTCGAGTGGTCGCTCGCAGCCCAGGCCGGATGATCCGATGACGATGTCACTTGCCGATCTCACGGACCCTCGCGCCACGCGGCTGGATACGCCCCCTTGGTATACACCGGGCTTCCTGGTGCGCCGCGCGCAGCGCATTCACACCGCGAAGTGGAACGAGCTCTTCGGCACCGAGGTCACCGGCCCGCAGTACGCTGTGCTGCTCGCGATCGCGTTGTGGCCGGATTCCGACCAGCAGACGGTGGGCGAGCTCAGCGGGCACGACAAGGCGACGATCACAGGCATCGTCGAGCGCCTGGTGCGCGCCGGACTGGTGGCTCGCGAGTCGGACCCAGCCAATCACCGTCGCGTGATCCTTTCGCTCACGCCGGCCGCAGAGCGCCGCATGCCCACCTACGCCGGCCTCGGCATGCGCGTACATGATGCGCTGTTCTCGCTCCTGCCCGCGGGGACAGCGGGGGAGTTCGTGAGCCTGCTTCGAGAGGTCGTGCTCTCGCGCCGCAGCCTGCCGGAGCCCGATCGTCCCGATCCCGGCTTCCCCGTGATGACCCCGCGCACATCGATCGGCCACTTGCTGCGGCGCACGCATCAGATCCATGTGGAACTGTGGAGCGAAGTCTTCGACGACACGCTGACGATTCCGCAGTACTGCGTGCTCGTCACGGGCCTCGCGCTCGATTCACCGAGTCAGCAGACAGTGGCAGATCTGTCCGGTCTCAACCCCTCCTCTGCCGCGGCCGTCATCGCCCGGCTCGAGGAGCAGGGATGGCTCGTGCGCACCGAGGACCCCTCGGACGGGCGCCGTCGAGTGCTCGGGTTCACGCATGCGGCACGGGTGGCCGCTCGCTGGTGCCGGCATGGGGCCGATGCGGTGCAGGCCGACCTGTTCGGGGCGCTCGGGAGCGAGCGCACGGAAAGGCTCGCCGAACTGCTGGACGCTCTGGTGTCCCGCCACGAGGCAGAGCACCGCTGACGCTGTGACCGCGCATCGCAACCGCATGCGCGACGACGAAGAGATGAGGCCATGGTGAACGACACCGCGATCGCGACGATGGGCGACGCAATTCTGGACAGTTACCGGACCGGATCGCCGATCGCTCCGCTGAACGAGAGCGGCGCGCTCACACTCGACGATGCCTACGCGGTCCAGCAGCACCAGGTGCGTCATTGGCAGCAGCAGGGCCGTCGCGCAGTCGGTCACAAGATCGGCCTCACCTCGCGCGCGATCCAGACCCAACTCGGCGTCGATCAGCCAGATTACGGGGTGCTGCTCGGGGACATGTTCTACGGGGAATCGCAGCTGATCGATGTGAGCCGCTTCATCAGCCCGCGCATCGAACCGGAGATCTCGGTGGTGCTGAGCAAGGACCTGTCCGGTGCGATCACGACGGTGGAGGCGCTGGCGGCGATCGACTACGGCGTGGCATCCCTCGAGATCATTGACTCACGCATCCGGGACTGGAAGATCACGCTGGCCGACACGATCGCCGACAACGCCAGCTCGGGTGGCGTCGTGCTCAGCAGCCGGGCGGTCAAGCTGGCCGGCGTCGACCTCGTGAGAACTGGATGCGTGCTGTCGCGCAATGGTGACGTCGTTGCCACTGGTGCAGGTGGTGCTGTGCTGGGTTCTCCGCTGAACGCGCTGGTGTGGCTGTCACGCATGCTCGGTGAGCGTGGTGTCACGCTCAAGGCGGGCTCCGTGGTCATGCTGGGTTCATTGACCAACGCCATCCCGGTGGCTGCGAATGACTCGTTCACCGCCGACTTCGCAACGTTCGGGCCCGTCACCGCCACCTTCTCGGGGGAGGCACGATGACCGCCGCGCGACCACGCACTCTGGCGGAGAAGGTCTGGGATGACCATGTGGTGGTGCGGGGTGTGGATGGTGCTCCCGACCTCATCTACATTGATCTGCATCTTGTGCATGAGGTGACCAGTCCGCAGGCTTTTGATGGGTTGCGGATGTCGGGGCGGGTGGTGCGTCGGCCGGATTTGACGATTGCGACGGAGGATCACAACACTCCCACGTTGAATATCACGGGGCGTATTGAGGATCCGGTCAGTCGTACGCAGATCGAGACGTTGCGGGCCAATGCTGAGGAGTTCGGCATCCGATTGCACCCGTTGGGTGATATTGAGCAGGGCATTGTGCATGTGGTGGGTCCGCAGTTGGGGTTGACCATGCCGGGTGTCACCGTGGTCTGTGGTGATTCGCACACGTCCACGCATGGTGCTTTCGGGGCGATGGCGTTCGGGATCGGCACGAGTGAGGTTGAGCATGTGCTGGCCACCCAGACGTTGCCGTTGAAGCCGTTCAAGACGATGGCGGTCACGGTGGAGGGGCAGCTCAGGCCGGGGGTGACGGCTAAGGACATCATTTTGGCGGTGATCGCGAAGATCGGCACCGGTGGTGGTCAGGGTTATGTGCTGGAGTATCGCGGCAGTGCTATCCGGTCGTTGTCGATGGAGGGCCGGATGACGATCTGCAACATGTCGATCGAGGCGGGGGCTCGTGCGGGCATGGTCGCCCCTGACCAGACCACGTATGACTACCTCAAGGGTCGCCCGCATGCTCCGGCGGGGGCGGACTGGGATGCTGCGGTGGCGTACTGGGACACGCTGCGCACTGATGACGACGCCGTCTTCGATGCTGAGGTGTTCCTTGATGCGAGCGAGCTGGAGCCGTTTGTGACGTGGGGCACCAACCCGGGTCAGGGGGTGTCGCTGTCACAGGCGGTGCCGAACCCGGCCGATATCGATGACCCGAACCTGCGGGCTGCCGCCGAGCGGGCGCTGGAGTACATGGATCTGGTCGCGGGTACTCCGATGAAGCAGATTGCGGTGGATGCGGTGTTCATGGGTTCGTGCACCAATTCGCGGATCGAGGATCTGCGTGCGTTCGCTTCGGTGATCCAGGGTCGCAGGAAGGCCGACGGGGTGCGGGTGATGGTGGTGCCCGGCTCGGCGCGGGTGCGCCTGGAGGCTGAGGCTGAGGGCATCGACAAGATCGTCGAGGACTTCGGCGGGGAGTGGCGTCATGCGGGCTGTTCGATGTGCTTGGGGATGAATCCCGACCAGCTCGCCCCGGGGGAGCGGTGCGCGTCGACCTCGAACCGCAACTTCGAGGGCCGCCAGGGCAAGGGCGGACGCACCCACCTGGTATCGCCGCTGGTGGCCGCGGCCACCGCCATCCGCGGCACCCTGAGCAGCCCCGCCGACATCAAGGAAGAGG
>CAKUSI010000046.1 GCA_934678955.1 uncultured Austwickia sp.
TGCTCGAGTCGTGCGATATCGAGGACGTCACGTGGCGCGACGTGTTGCCGTTCGTCCCCCTCGGTCACCACCCGGAAGGTGTAGCCGCGCTCGACGAGCCGCTCCAGGACGTGGCGCTGCTGGCGCAGGTTCTCCTCCCGGAAGAAGTCGGGCAGGAAGAGCCCGCCGGGGTCGTCCTCACCCGCAGATGGCCACGGCCGACGCGAGACGGTCACGCCCGGGCTTTCGAGGCGGTAGTGCTCGGCTTGCTGTCGGGCCAGCACGACCCACGCGTCGTCGGGAACCCGGCCCGCGTCGGTGATCGCCGGACCGTAACGGACGATGCGGTCCGGGATGCCACCGGCCCCGTCCGGGAGTTGACCCACGCCTTCCATGTGCTCGGACGGCCGGATCACCAGCAGGTCGGGGTGGGATCGGTTCAGCCGCATCGCGCGTTCGCTGACCTGCCGGCTGGGCGGCTCGGTGACGAGCAGGGCCGCGCGACGTCCGGGCTGGACGAAGCTGGCGACCGTGTCGCGCCACCGCCGGTCCTCGTTCGCGTCCACGGCGAAGGAGGCCTCGCCTGGGCGCTGCGGCGGCCGGTGCTGTGCCCATTCGGACATGATGTCCTTGGCGAATTCGCTGACCAGCACGATTTCGCGCAGGGTGGGGTCGGGGAGGTCGGACGCCACCGAGCGCAGTTCGTGGCGGAACGTGTGCCGTCGGCTGAGTTCCTCGAGCAGGGACATGGTGAGGGAGCTGTCCCCGGCGATCACCAGGTGCGTGCAACGAAACGCCTCCAGCCGGTCGGCGATGCCCCGTGCGAGCAACTCGTCGGCGTTGAGGCTGTCCACGAAGCACGCGCGACTCCCGACCCGGGTCAGCCGCCAGTCACGTGCCTCGCGAGCGTCCGAGAACAGGGCCACCAGGCGCGGGGTAATGGCAGGCGTACGCGCCGCGCCGGTCAGGATGGCCTCCCCGCGTTCGACCACGGCGATGTTGCGCGAGTGGGTGGGGCTGACCGCGAACAGCCGCCGGAGGGCGATCCCGCCCCACGGGGACAGCATGGTCCTGCGCAGGGCAATGGGATCGGCCGGGTCGGCCACGTAGACGACGGCGCCGCGCGCTCGAGCGTCCTCGGCGAGCGGGTCCTGGCCGCTGGGATGGATGACCACGATGCCACCGAAGAGGCGGGACGCCATCCTCCCCAGCCGCTCGCGCCAACGCGGCTGGGGCCATGGCGGCGTCGCGAAGCGTCTCGTGCGATCGGCCACCAGTGCGTCCACCAAGGGAAGCGCTTCGCGGCGGAGGCCGGCCACCACGTCCACGTCGACGGCGAAGCGCACGCGTACGCGATCCAACGCGGGGCGGAACAGCGCTGCGAAGACGGCGACGGCACCGAAGGCCAGCGTGTACATGCCGAACAGGCGCGCGAGGACGAAGGTGAGGGGGTAGGTGCGGCAGATCTGCTCCGCGGCCTCCGGCCCGATGACCTGGGGCTCCACCTGGAGGGCGAACAAACCGACCACCCACACCAGCACTGACGCCCAACTGGCGTCCCCGCGGCACGTTGCGTACGCGACCCACCCGAGCACGAGCGTGATCACACCGGTGACCAGCGCCCCTACCTCGGGCCTTGCAGGGTAGCGCCGCCAGCGGTGCCAGGCGATCAGACCAGCGAACGTCGTCAGGGTGAGGACGAGAGGGAGGATTCCGTTGGTCGCAACGGGCTCGAGCACCGCCCGGAGCGGGCCGGGCCAGCCATCAGGCATCGCAGCAGGGGCCGGCCCGGCGGTGAGCAGCCACCCGAGCAAGGACAGGCCGAGTGCAAGGCTGGCCCAGAAAAATCCCTGCGCGATCGGACGGTGCTCAACCACGCTTCTCTCCTCACGAAAGCCACCAGGCCGGGTGACGGTTGCCCTTCCCACAGGCATCATTGCAGCCTGATCTGGAACCACTTATTCCCGATACCGTAGAGGAGGCTCTGGCCATCATCGCCGATCTGCAGAGTGGTTGGATCGGGACGCGCGTTGCGCCGGATGGTTTCCGTTTCGGTGAAGAGAGACACCCGGTCGACCCCCACCACGGCGAGGGCATCCGGCGTGTGGGCCATGGCGGGCTCCCCCACGGTGAGGTACAGCATGGAGCCGTCCGTCATCGTCTTGATCATGTTCTCGGCAGGCACGTAAGCCATGAGTTGCTCGGCGACCACGGCTACCTGGAGGGTGCCGACAGGCACCGCCTCGGTCGAGTTCACCGCCCCGTCGCGAACCCTGACCGCAAAGCCTTCGGCGGGGCAGGCCACCCATGCGTCCGAGCCGTGCGTGCTCACGCCCCAGGGTGTGCAGCCAAGCTCCACCTGCGCGGTGACATGTCCCGACCCCGAATCGATCACCAGCAGCGACCGTGCTCGGGGCTGCGTGACGAAGACGGTGGAATCCGTGGCGGCCAGGCCCTCTGTGAGCTCGGGCAGGTCCACCTGCCACCGGGTCAGGCCCTCGTCGAGGTCGAACGCCGCGACCTGTCGGCGCGAGTCAGCCCATCCGCTCCCGATGGTGAAGACGGTGCGTTCGTGGCGCACGGCTGTCAGGGCAAAGCTGTCGAGGTCGCCGAGCGCTTTGAAGCTGCCCGTGGAGAAGTCACCGTGAACCATGGTCAGTCCATTCACGATCGCCCAGCCGTCGTCGCCCTCTCCGCCCAGCACGGTGCTCACGACGTGCTCGTCTTCGAAAACAATGGCCCGAGCGAGGGGTCCGTCCTCACCCATCGCGTTGCCGGTCAGGAGGGGGACCATGAGGGCGGTGAGCGCCGTCAGCGATACTCGGACCAACTGCGGTCTTGCCAGGCTGCGCAGCGCGCCGCCCTGTCCCGCCGGGACGGACGGCAGATTGAGGTCGCGGTACTGGGGGAGGGCGATGGTCCGCGACTCGTGCTCCAGAGCCGGAGGATTGTCCAAGGCTGCCACGCACTGCTGGATCGCGGCGTCGTAGCTGAGGTCGTCCGCCGAGGACGCCGACACCACCATGGGTTGCGACCAACCCAACGGCCAACACATCGCCAGCGGAACTCGCCTGGCGGTTTGCGTGTCGAACAGCCCAGGTGGCAGGGAGTAGGCCGCGGCGAACACCGCCAGACGCTGGGCCCGTTCGCGTGCACGGACGGGAGGGACGAGGAACACGGTCTTGTGCAGGTACCCGGACGAGGCCACGAGGTCGAGTTCCCAGCTCAGCCCTGCGGTCTTCCCGATGAACACCGTGATCAGGCGCGCGTCCTCGGCGAACGCCCGCACGGCGGCCTGCCAGGTGTCCCCGAAGGTGAACCGCTGGGCTCCCAAACCGGGGGGAAGGATCTGCCCAGGTTGTCCGACCGCGACCGGCGGACCCAAACCCGAGACCATGAGTGCGACGAGCTCCTCAAAGCCCTCGCGACGTTTCATCAGGAGGCTGTCCAGGAAGCCGTTGCGGTCAGGTCTTCTCACACGGAGCTTCAGCCTGTCGTCGCCAAAGGTACGCAGCATGAGAACCGGACGTCCCTCATCCCGCCGCCGGTCCCTCATGGCGGCCATGGCCCAGCGGCGCCCCAGGGAGACGGGCAGGCTCACCCAGAAGGCGATGATCAGGGCGCCGAGCAGAAACGCCAGTCCTGTCCCGGTGATCTCCCATGTCGCCAGGTCCGCGGTTCCGGAGCCCTGTTGCAGCAGGACGGTGCCCATCGTGAACAGTGCTGCCGAACCTGCCAGGACTGCCAACGATCCGAGGACGCCCAGCAGTGCAGGGACCATGGCCGCGCCCCTGATCAGGGGACGCCGCTCTCCGGTCGACTTCCGGGTCAGCCAGTATTGGAGTCCGAGACCTCCTGCGTAGACGAAGAAGACCAGGAGGTAGCCGACCAAGGTGGCGGTGCGGCTACTCACGTAGGGCGCCAGCCACACGGCCCAGAGAAAGAGAGCCAGTCGTGTCGCCCCCAGTGCCGTGGCCTTCAACGACCAGCTACGCCGAATGCTCTCCACATCGGTGTGCTGGGGGTTGGGTCGCCCAGGCGCCCAGCGGGTCACGAGCCGGCGCCACAGGTTTCGGTCCGAGACGATGGGAACCACAACGAGCACCAACAGCAGCAGCCCTACTCCCAACAGCTCCATGCGCCACATGGCGATGCGCTGGCGCGGCATGGTGAGCTCGTGAGGGGTGGCCGGGTCGGCGGTGATCTCGACGAGAGGTTCCACCAGTTCGACCAGTGTGGTCAGCGTCGCGATGACTCGGGCGTCGTCGCCCGTCGGCTGGTTCGTGTAGACCTTGACGTTGCTCCGACCCCTGACTATGCCTGCGCAGACTGCGGTGAGGTCCGGCGTCCGCGTGATGTGGGCGGTCTGGGCCCCCGGAACGTCGATCGAATCCTCGCCCACACAACGCGTGGCGTGAGAGGAGAGCGAGCTCGTCTTGACGATCTCGACGACCACCGCCGCCTCCTCGAGCAGGTTGGGGCTGCGCCACCTCCGCTCCCACGCCTGGTCGATGGTCGTGTCGCGCCAGTCCATGGCCAACGGAGTGTTGAGCTGGTAGGCACGCGTGTTGGGCGGACGATCGCGGACCCGCACCATGGGGGTCCCGAACGCTTCCGTCACCGCGTCGTCGCTCGGCAGGATCGATGTGATGGCGGGCGGTTCGAACGGTGGTGCGAGGAGCGCGTCCGGCGGCGGGGGCGTCCACGCGGGCATCGTGGCCACGGCCGCCACGGCGAGCGCCAGGGAAACGAGCAGCGTGACGAACCATCGCGCCGACTCCCGTGGTCGGCCCCGGGTGCTCACGGGTGGGTCTTCGGTCGCTCGTCGGTGTGCAGATGTCCTTCCAACTGCTCCAGCAGTTCGCGAATCTCCATCACCAAGAGGTCAGGATTGGTGTCGCCCGCCAGCGCTCTGACCCGTCCGTTCGCGCGCTCACTCTGCTTGTACGCCTCGTCCAGGCTCGTGATGACCACGCCCACAACAAGGTTGATGATGATGTAGGTCCCGATCAACAGGAAGGAGATCACGTAGGGGAGGGCCAGCGGGTGGGCACTGCGCAGGTCGTGGAGGGTGCTGTTCCACCCCTCCAACGTCAGGAGTTCGAAGAGCGTGAGCATGGCCTCGCCCAGGTTGTCGAAGTACTGGCGCTTGTCGGGGGTGATGCGGTCATGGAACATCACCCATCCGACAACCGCGTAGAGATAGCACAACAGCACCGTGAGGGACAGCAGGCTGAACGCGGGCCCGGCGGCGCGGCGCAGGCCCGACGCCAATACCCGCACGTCTGGCATGAGCCTGATCAACCGGGAGACGCGGGCCAGTCGGAGCATGCGCAACGCGGTGGCATCGTTGCTGACCCCGGGAAGGAAGCAAACGGTCACGACGAAGAAGTCGAAGAGGTTCCATGGGTTGCGGGCGAAGCCGAGGATGTTGAAACGGACGGCAGCGAACCTCAGCAGCAACTCGGCTACGAAGATCGCGAGGAACACGTTGTCGAGCGTGCTCAGGACTGCTTGCAGACCAGGGTCGAGGGGATAGGTGGTCAGACCGATCGTCAACGCGTTGAGGAAGATCACCGCGACGATCGCGGTCTCGAAGACACGTGAGTGCACCGTGGCATCCGCCCAGTGCTGCCACCGCGGTACGCCCACCGAAACGCCTGTCATGGCCAACCTCCCAGGGGGTACGCAGCGACGAACGGTTCGCCGTGGACGACCAGCCAGGGACAGATTGTCACTCCGCCACCCGGGATTGGTTGGATTTCACCAAATGGTGGCGGCAGGGGCGGGTTCCAGGCGTCGCCGCCCGCCGTCCGTGAGGGACAACGCACCCCACGTGAGCGGCGAGGACGCGAGCACCCCCGTCTTTCGCCAGGCCGTCAACTGATCGCGCTGCCAGGCGCCCAGCGCCTTCTCCGGGGCCGGGGAAGCGAGGCTCCGGTCGACGGCGCGGGCGGCTTCGGCCAGAGGGTCCTCGACCATCCCGTGCTGGAGGTGATCGCGGTATGTGCGCGCGGTGTAGAGCGTCCACCGCGTGGCGATCACGATCTCGGCACCGGCCCGCAACACGGCGGTCACGAGTCCGGACGGCTCGGGGTGTGCCAGGTCGGGGCCGCTGCGACACCCTACGATCCCGACGCGGGGCGGCATGGGCCACAGGTCGGCGCCGTCGACTTCGAGGACGCGCCGGGCTGACGGGTCCCAGGCACGGGCCGGAACGGTGTGCTCGTCGACGTCGTCCCGTCCGAACCGGGTCCTGAAGGCGGTCCGGTCCGCCAGGGCCGCCTCTATTCCGCGGGTGCCGCGGATCAGGTCGAGCGCGGTCAGCGAGCGGTGTCGCAGTCCGTTGGCCGGTCCGGTGGCGTACAGCTTGGGATGACAACTCAGGGCCAGACCCGTCCTCCATGGGTCGTCCGGCTCAGCCGTCACGTGCCCGACGAACACGAAGCGTGACCGCCCGGGCAGGTGTCGCGAGAGAAGACGTCGGTCGTAGCGCTCCCCGAACACCGACCCGGCGGCCAGCGTGCTCTCCTGGGCCATCAGCTCCCGTCGCCAGGCGTCGCGGGCGGTTGTCGTGAGGACGCGCCCGACGCCCTCGTCCGACAGTTTCGGGTCGACCACCAGCAGCGCTCCCGAGGTTCCGTCGAGGTGATGGACGGGGTCGAGCCCCAGGTCGCGCCGCAGCAGGGGCGCGACTTGGACCACGTCCGCGACCTCGATCAGGCGTAGCGCGGCGTCCGGCCCGTCGTCGATGGCCAGGGCTTCCCACGGCACGGTCGAGGTCGAGGGGCTGGGGTGGACCCTGAAGCGCACGGGTCCCCCGAAGTGCTGTGCCCGGGCGATGACTTCCTTGCGCAAGGCAGGGGGGAGGAGGAGGCGTCCGAGCCGGGTGGCAAGAGTGGCCTCCGTGTGGGGATGGGCGAGCCAACCCAACGATTCCACGGGTCCTGCTGAGTCTCGACGCGCGAGGCCAGGGATGGCACTGGCCAGCAGGGCGCGCACCTCGCAGGCCCCACCCCGATGCAACCGGTGCAGGGGGCCCCATCCGTCCGAGTCGGCCCAGCGCCAGGCCCAGTGTTGGCCGGCCTCGCTGTCATGCCCCACGAGCAGGACGGTGGGTGTGCGGCTCATCAGGAGGGCCCGTACCGTGCGAGCAGCGTCTCCGACCGGCTGGCACCGAAGCTGGCGCGGATGCGGAGCTCCGCCTCGGCGAGCGCGGACCGGGCGGTTCGTGAGTGCTTCTCCCGCACGCGCAGCCATGCCGCGATGGCGAGGGGATCCAGCTGGCCCTCAGGGGTCAGCGCTGCACACCCGACGGCGGTGAGGCAGTGGAACTCCCACAGGTCGGGGTCCGCACCGTGGTCGTCGTGGATCCGGTCGGCACCGATCACGCAGGGCAGCCATCTGGAGAGGAGCTCGGCCAGGTGGTGGGCGTCACCAGCAGAAAGGCCCCGAAACCGGAACTCGTCCATGGCACGGGCCCGCCACAGGGGGCTGTCGATCGGCGTGGGACCGGGGTTGAGGCGGGCCCAGTCGATGTGCGGGGGGACGTCCGGCAGTGGGTGGGGGCGTCGGGGGAGCGGGCGGTCGACGGGCTCCGCGTCCCGGCGCAGGCGGACGCCGAAGTGCCACTGGAAGATCTGGGGCAGGGTCCGGACACGCTCCAGGCCGATCTCGCCGAGCACGGTGGGCCCCTCGAATTCGCGCAGCTTGGAGCCCGGCAGTGTGGCGCTGACGACCACCCAGTCAACTCGAGCGGGGGTGTCGTGCGTCGTCCTGACCGCGCGACGGCACAGTTCCAGGTCGCCGGTGCCGATCAGGACCGTGGGCGCCCCGGACGCCCAGCGTCCCAGGTCCTCGAGCAGCGCCTCGTCGGCCTTGTCCTTGCCAGGGTCGACGTCAACGACTCGGTGCCCCAGCTCGACGCCCCGTGCCCGGGACCGCTGCACGTATCGGTCCCGCGCCTTGCCGTAGCTGGTCGTGACCCGCGGAGGGGGCAACTTCCGCCGGCACCACGACTCGAGCGCGTCGACCGCGGCGGGAGCGACGCGGACCAAGTCGTGGAAGAGGTTCTCGCTGTCGAGCAGGACCACGGAGCGTGTCCCGGCCGGAAGCCCGACGTCCTGGGTCACCAGCCATCCACCTCGCACAGCAGGGGAGTGCCGTCGCCGAGTGCTCGGGCCCGTTGGTCGACCACGAGTGCACGGACGAAGCGACGCAGCGACGTCGCGTCCTCCTGGTGTTGGGTCCCCAGCCACGAGGGTTGCGCCCCTGGCGCCGGCTCACTGTCAGCGCCGGTGATGTGCACCCCCAGCGCGTCGACGCTCCCGACCGTGATGGGGGGAGAGAGGACGGAGCCGCGGTAGTGGGTCCCGTCATGGACGAGGACGAGGCGCGCGAGGAGTCCGCCGGACTCGCCGAGGTGCATCCACGCCGTCAGGGAGGGCGTCGCGTGGTCACCCGCCTCGACCTCGACCTCCACCAGCGCCCCGCCGTTGGCGTCGGTGAGGCTGTAGGTCACGTTGTACTCGGCCGAGCTGACCGAGCGTGGCGGCACGAGCGCCCAGTCCACCGTGGTGTAGCGCACGGCCCTGAACTCTGCGTCCGCCGAGGTCGCGGCGGTGCTCGCCAGTTCCTCCTCGACCACGGGCAGGGACTCGTCCCATGTAGCCAAGGCTTGGGTCACCGCCGCGTCGGCCTGTGCGGCGTCGTCGCGGAGCTGAGCCAGCACGTCGAGCAACGCGTCGGGATCCTCGGGGGCCGCGAGGTCGAGTGTCGCGTCCACCGCGTTGGCCAACCGACCGTCCACATGCTCGCGCAGACGTCCGGTCAACCCGCGCGCCCGGGAGAGGGCGGACAGGAGCGCCACGCGCGATCGACCCAGCAGGATGTCGGCCAGTTCGTCGTCCTCCAGGAACATCCCGGCTTCCCAGGCCAGCGTCCCGGTGTCGATCGCGAGAAGTCCTTCGTCCAGTACGGGACGCTCCTCGGGGTCGGCGGGATCCCCGCTCGGCCACCAGCGTCCGTACCACAGCGCACGCGTGAGGAGCCTGAGGCGGTCGGCTGCGTCCGGATCCTGCGGCGCGGCTGTGACCGTGCGGGTCTCGCCGTCCTGGTCCGTCGCCAGGACGGCGTCCACCACGGCTGGACCGTAGAGGGCACCCAACCACAGCAGAGCCGGCTCGACATCGAGGATCAGGGCGCGGGGCAGGTCACTGGCCGCGGCGTCGGCGCGGTGCAGGACGGTGCCGCCGAGTACGGCCATTCCGTGATGGCTCGCGGGAGAAGTGGGGTCGTCCCAAGCCTGGGGACGCACCTCGATCCACGTGTCGAGGCGGTGCACGGTCACGTGCGGGAATGCGGTCATGGTGGCGTCCTAGCGTGTCTCGTCGATGAGGGCCACGATCTCCTCGAAGGTCGCCCACGGTGGATCGGGAAGCGGGCTCACCGCTTCGGTGCGTTCGACCAAGCCGGTCCACTCGCCGGGCGTGGCCTTGCGGTCGCGGATGCGCGCGAGGAAGCGGATGACGGGGGCGCCGGTCGTCCTGTGCGCGTGGTCGAGGGATCGGTAGGCCCGCACGCCGTGGAGCGCCCGCGACCTGGATTCCTGCGGTTTGACCTTGTCGGGCGCCACGTCGAGCCAGTCCTCGAGCGGAGAGGCGTCCACCATGTGCTCCCAGCCGCGCTCGGCCAGGTCCTTGCACCACGAGTTGAAGGCGTAGGCCACGCCGCCGTACGGGTCAAGCTCCCTCGCGTCGCGTTCCCAGTTGTGCAGCCGTGACCACAGTCGAGGGCTGAAGGTGCTCGTCGGGTCGTTGATGGAGGCGCGCGTCGTGGCCCGGAGCATCTCGAACGTCTTCCCCGGGAAATGGCTGTGCACGCGCCACGAAACCTTGTCAGCTGCAGCGGCCAGGTCATCTCCGGCCAGGATTTTGGGTGTCTTGCCTTCGGGCCAGGTGATGACCTGCATCGTTGCGACCGCGGCGATCAAGGCCAAGCGGTTCGCCTCCTCGGACAACCCGAGCGGGGATGCCGTGCGCGAGACCTCTTCGGCGATGAGTTCGCCCACGGTCATCCCGCGTGTGACCGTCCCGGTCCTCTCGTCGTTGTTGTCGAGGAGCCGGTTCTCCAATGGGCGGTCGAGTGGGCGGGAGCGCTCGGCTGCCCGGCCGGAATCCGTGGTCAGGACGGGCGGAGCCTCGAGCGGGCCCTCGAGCACCGCGGTGAGGCCGAGTTGGCGGCACAGCGTGTCGTGGGCGACGCCGTCCAACACCGTGCGAGCGGCCGACTCGAGAGCGGAGCGAGCCTCGCCGACCGGTCGGTCGCCTGGCACCAGTCCCAACGGCGCGAGCTTGCTTCCGTCGGCGTGTGTGTTGCGTGGGATGGTGTCGAACGCGTGGGCGAGATCGGACCGGACATGCTCCGCCACGCCAGGGGAGTGCAGGTGGTGGTACACCTCACGAGGGCCGGCTGAGGACTCGGGCTTCCCGGGTCCGTCCAGTCCGTAGTACTCCCGCAACCACGCCTCGATGTTCGTGTCCGTCAACGATGCCAGTCCGTCAATGCCCCCTCTTCGGATGAGTCGCTGCGTGAGCTTGAAGTACTCATCGGCCCGATTCCTGGTCCGGGCGAGTTGGGGCTGCACCTCGGGGGTGCGCGCGGGGGTGAGCCATTCCTGGATGAAGCCCGCCAGGCGGCTCACGGTACGCAGGCGTGCTGCTTGGGTGAGGACGGCCGTCTTGATCAGGTCGGCCTCGGTCTGGCCGATCTGCGAACCGGACTTCCTCGGCGAACGGAGGGATGCCTCCAGATCGGGGAAGATCTGCGCGAACACGGTCTGGCGAGCGGCCTTGGCAGGCGCTCCGCGGCTGGAGAGGACGCCATCGCGAACCTCGGGGTCAACCAGCTTCCACGCTTGGCGCCATGCGTCGTATTGAGTCGGCATCGTCCCTCCTGTCCGGGAATCTAGCGGCTCAGCACCGTCTGATCGAGCACGTCCAACTTCACATCCGTTCCCGGCAATCGCTCGCCTAGCATGCGGTTCATGGAGTTGGTGCGACGCGCTCGTCTGTATTTCGGCTGCACGGGTGAGTACGCGCTCCCGGTGCTGCGGGACGACTCGGTCCCGCTCCGCGACTCCGCCGTGTGGCGAGGGGTCCTGCTGGCCAGGCGGGCGGCTGCGGGCGGAGACGAGGTGGGGGCGTCCGCCCTGCTGCGCCAGCTGGTGGGTGACGGGGCGCCCGAGCAGACCGACGACGAGGCCATGATGGTGGCCCGCATTGATGCGGGCGTCCTGGACTGGTGGCGGGGCGACGTTGCCGCCGCGCGGGAGCACTTCGCCGAGGCGGTCGAGTCCTGCGACCCCACGAGCGGCGTCCTGCTGGAGCGCGCCCGACTCAACCTCGCCTGTTGCCGACCTGATGGCCGAGCCGACGCGGAGGCGCTGCGCGCCGGGCCTCTGGCGGGGGATGCCACCGTGGCGGTGGCCGTCTTCCACGGGAGGGAGGGACGCCTGGGCGAGAGCCTGAGGACACTGGGCGCGCTCGGCCGGCCCACGCCCTTGGCGACCCTCAACGAGGCGGTCGTCCGTGGCGAGGCGGGTGACCATGAGGGCGCCCTGGCACGCTTCCGCACCGCCCTCGAGGGGCTTTCCCCGGGGCCGGACCACCATCGTGCGATCACGCTCCTGGGCTGGGGCAACACGGGCACGCTGGCCGCGGCGGGTCTGACCGGGGCAGCGCGTGATGCTGCTTTCACCGAGGCTGAGAGACACCTGGTGGCGGCGGCCGAACTGTTGCGCGCATGGAACGGCCCGCACCGGCTGGTCGCCGACTGCCTGCGGAACATGGGCGTCCTCCACCTCATTCGGGCCGCGGACCAGGGGGACCGCGAGCAGCTGTCGCTGGCCTTGGGCAACCACTGGGCAGCGCTGGAGCATTACCACCGCGCGCCCGAAGCCGCCCCCGGCCGGATCGGCGACCAGTGGCGGAACTTGGCCCTGTGCCACGACCTCCTTGCCCGGCTCAGCCCGGCGGACGCCGTTCGTGCGGCCCGGCGGGCGAGCGACTGCCGTGCCGAGGCGGTGGACACGCTGGTGCGTGTCCATGATGTCGGCGCCCTGGCAGAGGCGGATCTCACGGAGGCCGCGCTGGTCCTCGACCGGTCGCCGGACGCCGCGGTGCGGCTGGCCGTCCCGGCTGCGCTCTTCCGGGCGGCCCAGCGGTTCGGTTTCTCCGGCGTGGACGCGCGGACCGACTGGGCCGAGGCGGAGGCGTCCCATGCGGTCGACTTGGCCTTGAGGGCGGCCGAGCGCGCAGGCGAGGTCGATGTCGCGTCAGCGCTCGTCGTCACCCTGCGGTTCGGGGGCGTCACCGACTGGGGCGCGACCAGCGGGGGCGCCTCCGCCGCGTGGGATGCCTCCACCCAGGCCGCGCCTCCCCGGATCGCGGGAGTCTCGGACGCGCTCCTGCCGTACATCGAGGCCGCCGCGTCGCGCTACGGCATCGATCAGGCCCGTCTGATTGACTCTGTGACGATCGACCTCATGGTTTCCGACCGAGATCGATGATCTCCAGGCCGACGGAGGCCAGAATCTCCGGCAGCGCGAGGATCGCGCGTCGGTCGTACTCCTTCTCCGTGTCGCTCAGGTCGGACCACGGCTTGGCGAGCGCATGGTCGGAGTGGCCGTTGCGCCGCTCGAAGTGTTCCCAACGCCGATGCTCCAGCCGGGCGAGCTCGTCCAGCTGTTCGTCGCTGAAGGAGTAGAAGGACGGCGGGTCGGCGTGCCGCCAGGTCAGCCCGACCGAGACCAGCTTGGCCGCGACATCAGCAATCTGGGCACGGTTCGACTCGCGGGTGAAGGCGTCCAATTCACCCCAGCCCATGTGAGCAACCTCTGATCCAGTGGCGTGGCCGAGGGCGCGAGCCGTGACGACGTAGGCCGCGTGGGCTTGCGGGGCCAGCTCGACGATGTGGTCGGCGGTGAGCGCGTCCCGATGCTCGGCAGGACGCCGGAGGGTGAATCCGGCGCGTGCCAGCAGCACCGGGAGCCGCAGGGACAGCTCGAGCGCACGCTGGGCGTGTTCCCCGGGCTCCACGTCGCGTGCCGGGGGGACGACCTCGACCAGGGCGTCGCGGAGCTTCCTCAGTTCGTCGGGTCCGAGCAGGATCTGCTGCGACGGCCCGTCGCTGGTCACGGTGATGCCCAGGCCCCGCATCAGGCCTGGTGCGGCCTCGGCCACCGTGCGCACCGCCGATTGGACCGTGCGCGCCTGCTCCGCCAGGGGACGGACCTCACCACCCGACGTCCTCTCCGGCCGACGGGCAAGGTCGCCGAACAGCGACGGGATGTCCTGCGGCCAGCTCGCCACCTCGACGAAGAGCATCTCCTCGAACCGGCCGTCCTCGGTCAGGAGGACGAGCGACGGGTCAGTGAGGACGTCCGCACGGGCCACGACCGTCACGCCGACCGGGAGCTCGGGAGGCGCGAACTCCACGACCGCGCACACGCGCGCGTCCGGCAGCGCCGCCGCGATCGCGGCGGCCAGTTCCAGGTCGTCGACGACGTGGACGGTCGGCCCGGCCACCGTCGCGTGCCGCGGCGAGGGAGCGCGCCACGCCTGGCTCCGGTGCCGGACGCGCTGCACCACATCGTCGGCCAGGAGGGGAAGCTCGTCGATCGCCACGTGCGCCAGGCCGAGGCCGTTGGGTCCGAGGCGCGCTTCCGCCGCATCGGCCCAGGTGCGATCGGCGGTGATGACGTCCACCTGCCGGAGTTCACCGGGCTGCTGCCACCCCACGGCGATCCGCTCGACCAGTGCGGACGCCGTCGGTCCCTGGCCGATGACGACGGGGGGCGGCGTGGCGCGGTGCTGTAGCCACGGAGGCGCGGCCCGCAGTGCTGCCATGACAAGGAGTTCCGTCCGGGTGACGGCGGCGCCTCCTACTGGACGGGCACGCCAGCTTTGCGCCGCCTCCTCCGTGTCGAACAGGGCCACCGTCGGGAAGGGGGCCGTGCCGGCGAGCCGTTCGGTCTCGTCGCACAACCGCAGGGTCTCCTCGTCGTTCCGCCCGCACACAATGACGGAGTCGGCGGATTCCAGGAGGAGCGACAACAGGTCCCGCCCCGCGCGCTCGTACACGGTGATCCCGGTCCGGGCGAGAGTCGGGGCCTGCTCCGAGGCCGGACGCCCCACGAGGGCGACGCGCCACCCGGACTGCTGCAGCCTGGTGGCCAGGCCCACGGCCTCGGGTGCCTCGCCGAGGACGAGACACCCGGGCCGACGAGCGCGTCGGAACGTCACCGACCGGACCCGGCGGCGCAGGACGCGCACCAGTGCGGCGGCCCGTGCCCGTGCGGTGATCACGGCACGAAGTATGTCAGGACGGTCTTGCGGTTGAGGGCCGAGGTGGCCGCGTCCACCTGGGGCGGATCGGCCGTGTAGCCGTGCCCGCGGGTGACCAGCCGGCCGGCGTCGATCCCGCGGTCCACGAGCGCGTTCTTCACGGACTCGGCGCGAGCGAGCCCGAGGGCCTCCAGCGAGGGGTAGGCGGTCGCGCCGTTGGCGGTGGTCCCCTCGATCTGCAGGTGCCAGGTGGGGTGCGCCGTCAGCGTAGCGACGATGCCGTCGAGCACCTCGTCCGCCTGCTCGGAATGCTTGAAGTCGACGCGGTCGTGGTCGAACGAGAAGGCGGACTCGCCGGCCAGCGTGATCGGGTCGTCGAGCACCGGGTCGGCGTAGCCGGTGGGCTGGACGAGTTCGACGGTGTATGCGGTTTCCGGTCCGGTTCCGGAAGCCGGATCGGGCCGGACGTCGACCGTGCCACCGCACGCGGCGACGATGCCCGACCAGAGGGCGGTGACGCGGTCCCGGTCGGCGGGCGTCAACAGCGGCTGCGGAGCTACCCCGTAGCCCAGCCCCACGAACGTGACGTGCGTCCCCTCCCCGACGGGGCACTGCCCGGCGGCGCGCACCTCGGCGGCGAGCTGGTCGGGATCGGCGACCAGCATGCCCCGCTGGGTCATCCGGATCGCCCCCGTGTCGGTCAGGCCGCTGTCGTTCGCTATGACGTGCGGACGCTGGGCGCCACCTGCCCGGGTCAGGTCCGAGACCATGCGCAGGGCGGCGTTCAGGTCGGCGCCATCCGAGCTCGGCCCCGTGGCTGCGACGGCGTCCGCCACCTCGGTGCCTACCTTCACCACGGCGGCCCGATGAGAACGGTCGCTGTTATAGGTGCCGGTCAGGACCGCATCCCGGACCATCACCTGGGGCACGCCCTCGACGCTCACCACGTTGACTGGCGTACCACGGAGCAGGGCCTCGCCGAGGGCACACCGCGCGAACGCGCTCAGGCCGGTCGGCGAGCCCTGGTGGGCGGCCAGCACCAGCCCGAGGCCGTCGGCGTCCGGGCGGAGGCACTCGTCCGCTTTCGGCCCATCTGCCGCGCAGCCCGACCCGGCCACCACCACGCTCAAAGCGGCTACGGCTGCGAGGAACTTCGTCGTCGTTGTCATCATGAGCCTTCCTGACGGGCACGCGGGCCGTCCCGTCGGCCATCAATCCGTTCCCGGGACCCGCACCAGCCGCTGCCCGGTGACCAGGGCCAGGGCCTGCCCGAAGACCAGCGCCGTCGTGCGGGCGTCGTCCCCGTCGAACGAGAGGCAGGGCTCGTCGGGGAAGGTGTCCTCCCAGATCGGGGGCGGCTCCGCCGACCGGTCGGGGATCAGCAGCGGCATCGAGCCGATCCCCGCGGACTGGAGGAGGCGACGCGCACTGTCCCCCGAGGGCGGGTAGTCGGGGTAGAGCCCGTCCGAGACCAGCCACAGGCTCACGCGTCCGGAATGAGAACCCAGCCCGGCCACCCGGTCGATGACGGGCGCCAGCAGGGTGTTGTTGCCGTCCAGTTCGGGTTCCCGGCGCGTGGCGCCGAACGTGGCCAGGTGATGCACGCTTGTCGGGCGCATCGACCAGCCGGCCGCCTCGGCGAAGTCGAGGACGCCGATCTCGTCGGTGGGGCGCAGGTTGGCCGGTGCCCACGCGATGAGCTCGGTGAGCGCAGCCTCCCGTGCACCGCGGTAACGCTCCATGGAGCCGGACACGTCGCGTCCGATCACCAGGCGCACCGGGGTGGCCGGACGGGCCCCGCGCAGCGCGAGGTCGGTCAGGGAGGTGCTCCGGAGGGCATGCGACAGGCGGGCGGTCAACGGGTGCCAGCCAGGGGCGGGGCGTCGCCGGCCACGCAGGTAGCCGAGGTGTGACATGACTCCTCCCCTCAGGCGGTCGCGAACGAGGGGCGGACGTCCGTGCGGACGCCGGTGAGCACCTCGCTCCACGAGCGGAGTTCGGCGGCGAGCTCATGCTCGCGCGCCCGGAGCCAGTCCACCTTGAGAGTCACCGCCGTCAGGACCGCCTGCGCCTCGGCCAGGGCGCGCCCCGCCTCCTGGGTGCGGGCTTCGTGCTGCACGTCGATCTGGGCAAGGCGGATCAGGTGGCGTTCTGCGATCTCGGTGTCGAACACGTCCGCCGTCCACTCGTCGAGCGCGTCGATGTGGCTGTCCACCATGGCGACGACCCAGGCGGTCTCCGCCTCTTCGCGGACGACGGTGAAGCCGGGGGCGTCCCAGCTGCACGCCTGGACCACGCGGTCCATCAGCGGGGTGGACTCCTCGGGGTGGAGGAGCGGGTCGGGGGTGGCGGCGCGGTGAACGCTCGGGCGGCGGCGGAAACGGCTGAAGCGGGACATGGCGGTTCCTTTCGAGTGCGGGTGGGGCGGGATCAACGGACGATGTGCAGGCGGGGGTCCGCCGCGGGCCGGCTGGGGAGCCACGGAC